>JBIILF010000131.1:0-2997 GCA_044232785.1 Candidatus Planktophila sp.
ATGATGAATGTAGTTCCGGCCCAAATTGCCAAAGTTCCAAGCATCGCAGTTGCCTCACCACCACAAAGTGAATTCGGTGGTCTGCCACATCCCACAATTTTGGCCACATGTGCACTGCTTGGAATAACTGAAGTTTATGCCGTTGGGGGAGCGCAAGCGATTGCGCTATTTGCATATGGCATTGAAGGCTTCTGCGAAAAATGTGACTTAGTAACTGGGCCAGGAAATATTTATGTTGCTGCTGCAAAACGAGCACTTCGTGGCGTCATCGGAATTGACTCTGAAGCTGGTCCAACTGAAATTGCTATCCTGGCCGATGAAAGTGCTTTCGCCAGCGATGTCGCTGCCGACCTGATTAGCCAAGCCGAGCATGATCCAATTGCCGCAGCAGTATTAGTTACAACTTCAACTGAACTAGCAACAGCGGTAGCGGCTGAGTTAAAGAATCGTGTTGCCACAACTAAACACAGTGACCGAATTGCAACGGCGCTCTCTGGTATTCAATCAGCCATCGTTTTAGTTGATTCCATCGATCAAGGGTTAATTGTTGTAAACGCTTATGCAGCTGAGCATTTAGAAATTCAAACTAAGAACGCCACGCAGGATGCGCAAAAAATTCGTAATGCTGGCGCAGTATTCATAGGTCGGTTCGCACCTGTGTCGTTAGGTGATTACTCGGCTGGCTCAAACCATGTGCTGCCTACCGGTGGATGCGCATGTCACTCCAGCGGATTATCTGTGCAGACATTCCTACGTGGATTGCATTTTATTTCCTATGACCAAGCAGCTTTTGTCGAGATTGCGCCAACGGTTGTAACCCTTGCCAACTCGGAAGATTTGCCAGCCCACGGTGAGGCCATGACTGCGCGATTTGAGAATCTATGAGCACCGCAAATAACTGGCCGGCTTGGTTGCCGCTGCGCGAGCCGCTAAAGCCCATGTCGGCTTATGGCGCACCACAAGTTTTAGCTAGTGCGCGGTTAAATACCAATGAGAATCCTTTTGCGCCATCTGCTGCGCTAGTTGCCGCAATTACAAAGCGCGTGAGTGAAGTTAGTGCGACTCTAAATAGATATCCCGATCGTGATGCAATCGCCTTACGAGCTGGTTTAGCAAAGTATGTAGCCATTCAAACAGGCGTAGCTTTTGCTGCTAATAATCTCTGGGCAGCAAATGGCAGCAATGAAATAATTCAATCAATTTTTTTAGCTTTTGGCCGCGAAAGCGCCCTTGGGTTTACTCCTTCGTATTCGATGCACCCACTAATCGCCAAAGTGACTTCGGTTAATTGGCTAGATGGAAAACGCCGAACAGACTTTTCACTAGATGTTGCCTTAGCTGCTCAGCAAATTCTAGATTCCAAGCCAACACTTACTTTCATTACAACGCCAAATAATCCAACTGGTTCCGTTGTGCAAGTTGCCGAGATTATCGAATTAGCTAAAGCCACTGCCTCTGTCGGCGGACTCTTAGTTGTCGATGAGGCCTATGCCGAATTCTCAAAAGAAGTATCGGCTGCTACTTTGATTGCGCAATATCCAAATGTGATTGTTATTCGCACGATGAGCAAGGCATTTGCTTTTGCAGGAGCCCGAGTAGGTTATTTGATCGCCGACCAAGCTGTCATTCAGGCTCTACAGCTGGTGCGTTTGCCATATCACTTAAGTGCAATCACCCAAGCGGTTGCTGAAGTCGCACTTTCTTTTGCCGATGAACTCTTAGCTGGCGTAGATACTCTGATCGCGCAGCGCGAGATCGTGCAGGCTGAATTAACTAAATTAGGTTTAACAGTTACGCCGAGTGCGGCCAATTTCTTGCTATTTAGCGGGTTTAGCCAACCAGCCGAGCAGATCTGGCAACAGTTACTAGATCGCGGCATCTTGATTAGAGATGTGGGATTATTAGGTCAACTTCGCGTCACCATCGGCAGTGCGGCCGAGAATCAAGAATTTCTATCGGCGCTCGCCGAAGTTTTAAAAGAAGGAGCCAAGTAGATGAGAACTGCCCGGGTCGAACGCAAAACCAAAGAGTCTCATGTCCTCGTTGAGTTAAATCTCGATGGCGATGGTTCAATCAACGTCGATACTGGCGTGCCATTTTTTGATCACATGCTTTCGCAGCTTGGTAAGCACTCTGGATTTAATCTAACGGTCAAGACCACAGGTGATGTTGAAGTTGATTCACACCACACTGTTGAAGACACCTCGCTGGCATTTGGCCAAGCTCTTCGCGAAGCGCTTGGCGATAAAGCTGGCATCCGTCGTTTCGGTGATGCCATGGTTCCACTCGATGAAGTTTTAGTTCAAGCGGCAGTTGATCTCTCTGGTCGCCCATATTTAGTGCACCGCCAACCCGAAATTGTTGAGCTAATTGGCACTTTCGATACCACGCTCGGAAAACATATTTGGGAATCAATCGTCGCCGAAGCGCACATCGCACTTCATATCCGCGTTCTTGAAGGACGCAACGCACACCACGTTTTCGAAGCGCAATTCAAAGCTGTTGCCCGTGCGCTACGTGATGCAGTTTCACTAGATGGTCGCGTCTCTGGAATTCCATCAACTAAAGGTTCGTTGTAGGCCGTCATTGATTGCAATTCTTGATTACGGTTCTGGAAATCTACGTTCAGCAGAACGCGCATTTGCGACTTCTGGCCACGATGTAGTTGTAACTTCCGATCGCAAAATAGCGCTCGAAGCAACCGGGTTAGTAATTCCAGGTGTCGGCGCTTTTGCCGCCTGCATGAACGGTCTGAAAAGTGTCAGCGGTGATGAAATCGCACGCGAACGTATTGCGCTCGGTCGGCCAACTCTTGGTATCTGTATCGGAATGCAAATTCTCTTTGAAAGTGGGCTAGAGCATGCTGAAAATGGCGCTCACCAAGGTGTTGGAATTTGGCGAGGCATGGTTAAGAAATTAAACGCGCCAATTTTGCCGCACATGGGCTGGAATACCGTTTCCACAACTCCGGGATCAACTATTTTTGCCGGAGTTGAA
>JBIILF010000007.1:0-10990 GCA_044232785.1 Candidatus Planktophila sp.
AAGTCGCATTAATGCTCGCCGTAAAGCTGGCTTAAAAGCTGAACTCTTTAAGTTGTGGTTAATCAAAACAGTTAGCTTGGTTGGCGTTTCTGGGCTAGCGGTATTTGCACTTAATTTGGAGCGCAGCAACAATCGCGAACTGGTTAGCCTAAAAGGTATTCCCTACGTTGTTCCAGTTATTTTGTTTTTACTAGTAATCGGAACTTTCGTACTTGGTCGCACCGCATTTGGACGCCACATCTATGCAGTTGGTGGAAACGCTGAAGCTGCTCGTCGCGCAGGCATCAATGTGAAAAACATTCGCATTGCTGCATTCGTAATTTGTTCTGCGCTATCTGCAATCGCTGGCTTGCTCTTTGCATCACGCCAAAACTCAATTTCTCCAACCACTGGTGGTTCTTCGACTCTGCTCTATGCAGTTGGCGCCGCTGTCATCGGTGGCACCAGTTTGTTCGGTGGCAAAGGAAAGATGCGCGATGCAATTCTGGGTGGCTTAGTAGTTGCCGTAATTGATAACGGTATGGGCTTGCTCGGCTACGCAGCCGGCATCAAGTTCATTGTTACCGGTGCAGTGCTATTAGTTTCAGCTGGAGTTGATGCGATTTCTCGCCGTGGCAGTGCCGTTTAGCAAAAGTTAATTACTTAGCGCCCATCAGGTGCTCAAGTGCTAACTGATCAAGTGCTTCGTAGTGATATCCGCGCTTGCCGGCTGCTTCAACATCGAAAGAATCTTTAGCTAAGTCACGCCAAGTTTCACCAGTTGCAAAAGTTGGTTCAGTTAGCCCTGGAATATTTGATTCAGCCATAGCTGCAATCACGCGTGGATCGCTACGGAAAGCTGATGCACGTTCTTTAAGCATTAAATAGGTGCGCATATTTGCACTGGCTGATTCCCAAACGCCCTTATCGCTTTCAGTACGAGCTGGCTTGTAATCGAAGTGCTTAGGGCCGCTGTATTCATAGCGCTCAAGTAGATCAACTAGGAAGAAGGCTGATTTCAAATCGCCATGGCCGAAAACTAAATCTTGATCGTACTTTGGGCCATGCTGACCATTTAGATCAATATGGAATAACTTCTTATGCCAAAGTGCTTGCGCAATTCCATGCACAAAGTTAAGGCCAGCCATTTGTTCGTGTCCAACTTCTGGATTTAAGCCAACTAGCTCAGGGTGATCTAGTGAATTAATAAATGCTAAAGCATGACCAATCGTCGGCAAGAAAATATCACCGCGCGGTTCATTTGGTTTTGGTTCGATGGCAAACTTAATGTTGTAGCCATTATCTAAAACATATTGGCCCAGCATGTTAAATGCTTCACGGAAACGATCAAGTGCAACATAGGCATCTTTAGCGCCATCTGATTCAGCACCTTCGCGGCCGCCCCAAGCAACATAAATTTCAGCGCCAAGTTCAGCAGCTAAATCAATATTGCGCATGGTCTTTTTAATTGCATAGCGACGAATATCGCGATCATTTGAAGTAAATGCGCCATCTTTAAATACTGGATGACTAAATAGATTTGTTGTCGCCATTGGAACTTTCATTCCGGTTGCGGCAAGAGCTGCTTTGAAGCGATCGATATGTGCTTGACGATCAGCATCATTGCTTCCAAACGGAATCAGATCATCATCATGGAAAGTCACGCCATGGGCGCCACGTGCTGCGAGCTCGTTAACGGTGCGAACTGGGTCAAGAGCTTCGCGGGTTGCATCACCGAAAGGATCGCGTGCTTGCCAGCCGACGGTCCAGAGACCGAAAGTGAATTTATCTGCGGGGGTTGGTGTTAAAGCCATGGTTTGACCCTTTCATACGCGCTCGTTTTGTATCTATGCCGAACTTACCTCTAATCTTGCCCAGTATCTAGCGGACAGACTCAGGACAGAATCTGACCAGCACAGCTAGATAAGCACTCTTAAGCGGGAGTGGTGAAATGGCAGACACGCAGGTCTTAGGAACCTGTGTCTTCGGACGTGCGGGTTCAAGTCCCGCCTCCCGCACACAGCATTTTAATTTTCTTTTCTCTTCGATTTATTAATCGGGTGTTCACTTAAATCGGGATTCATCTCATCAACTTAGGTTTAGCATTTAAACCATGAGCAATGAAACTAAGCAGCCAACAGTTCTATTCGTGTGTGTTCACAATGCCGGCCGGTCACAGATGGCAGCAGGTTTTATGACTTCGCTATCGGGTGGAAAAGTTCGAGTTCTCTCTGCTGGTTCAGCACCAAAAGAAACAATTAACCCAGTTGCGATTGAAGTAATGGCAGAACTTGGAATTGATATTGCTCATGAAGTTCCGAAAATTCTTACTACCGAATCTGTTCAAGAATCTGATGTAGTAATCACCATGGGGTGCGGCGATACCTGCCCATTCTTCCCTGGCAAGCGTTACGAAGATTGGGTTCTCGAAGATCCAGCTGGACAAGGGATTGAGCCAGTGCGCATCATCCGCGACGAAATCAAGCGTCGTGTGACGGAATTGCTAGCGGAGATTATCTAACTCAATCTATAGTTGAACTCTTAACGCTAAATCAGGAGAGTTCAAATGAGCATAAAAGAGATAGCCGCCGCGTATCGCCAGAGCACCGAAAGTTTTGAAAAGTTAGTTGCCTCGATTCCGGCAGATCAATTAGATTCCAAACATCCTGAAGGTTGGTCATCGCGCCAAGTTATTCACCACTTAGCCGACTCTGAAGCTCAGTCATATGCCAGATTGCGTCGATTAATTGCCGAACCAGAAGGCACGATTATTCAAGGATATGACGAAAATGCTTGGGCTTCATCAGCAATATTGGGTTATTCCACTCTGCCAATTGATTTCTCAATAAAAGTTTTTAGCGCTGTTCGCGCCTCATCGTTAATTATGCTCGAGCGATTAACAGAGGCTGATTTAAGTAAAGCTGGGGTTCATTCCGAAAGTGGCGAATTTTCAATTGAAAAATGGTGTCGCTACTACACCGCACACCCAACAGATCACATTGGCCAAATTGAGAAAGCGCTTCGCGGCGAAAACTAATTAATGCTTAAACAACTTAAAGATTTGCGTGCTCACGATGGCTTTACTTCACTTGCCATTTCCCGGTTTATTTCTAACTTCGGAAATGGCTTATCCCCGATTGCTCTCGCTTACGGCGTACTAAGTATCCCGGGGGCCGATGGCAGTGATTTAAGTTTGGTAATGGCTGCGCGCTTTGTGCCGTTGATTGCATTCATGTTATTTGGTGGCGTAATTGGCGATCGTTTTAAACGAAACCGCATCGTTGGAATTGTTGACATCATTGGTTCCTTCTTTGCCGCAGTAAGTGCAATTTCATTTATTGCTGGATTCCCATCGATCTGGTTGTTGGCGCTAATGGGTGCACTCTTTGGAATTTTAAATGCGCTCTGGTGGCCAGCTATGTCTGGGGTATTGCCAGCAATTTTGCCCAGAGAGAAATGGCAACATGGAAATGCCGTCATTGGTTTGATGACTAACATCGGTTTCATCTCTGGAACTTTGCTTGGTGGCATAGTTGTTACTCTTTATGGTTCAGGTTGGGCGCTGTTAACTGATGCAATCACTTTCTTTATTGCAGGTGTCTTAGTTTTAAAAATTGATCTTCCCGCAATGCCGCCTCGTGATAAGAATTCAGTTCTCAAGGATTTAAAACTTGGTTGGATTGAATTTTCATCTCGTTCCTGGGTTGTCGCGATGGTGGTAACTTTTGCAGCCATTAACGCTTGTTTCGAATCAATGATGCAAGTTTTAGGGCCGCTAGCTTTTGATAAAGGTGACAGCGGGCCAAGAAATTGGTCTTACAACTTGGCAGCGCTAACTGTCGGAATGATGATTGGTGGCGCTGTTGCGCTAAAAGTGAAATTCGCGAGACCACTTGCGATCTCGATGGTGCTAATTGCCACATCATCGCTCTGGGATTTTGCCATCGCTCTTGAACTGCCGATAATTTTCCCGATTATTGGCGCCTTATTTTCCGGTTTTGCGATTGAAATATTTATGGTCAACTGGAATACCTCCATGCAAAAACATATTCCTGAGGAATCTTTCTCAAGGGTAAATTCATATGATGCCTTTGGCTCTTTTGGAATTGCTCCTCTGGGCATTGTCATCGCTGGTCCAATCGCGGCCACTATCGGAATCTCAAATGCGCTCTGGTGGACTGGTGGCATCACCTGTGTGGCGGCTTTACTCTCACTTCTCGTTAAATCCGTGCGAGATTTGCGCTAGTTTTACTTTTCTAAGCCAAAATATCTAATAAAGAGTTAGGCTCAAGGTAATTAACTAGCAGAGAGTAAGCGAATCAATGTCTGATCCGATAGCGCCACCGAAATTGCGTGGTTGGTTTCACTTAGGGGCGACCCCTGCAGTAATCATTGCATCACTAGTTTTATTCCTGCTTAGTCGTAATTCAGTTAAGTTTGCAATTGCACTTTATTCGCTAACTGCAATTTTATTATTTAGCGTTTCTGCGATTTACCACCGCGTGCCTTGGTCGCCGGCGAAGAAAAAGATTTGGCGTCGCTGGGATCACGCCAACATTAATTTATTGATCGCAGGTTCTTACACGCCTTTTGCCGTTACTTTGCTCGAAGGGCGCGATCGCACAATTCTGCTTTCAGTTATTTGGACTGGTGCGCTAATTGGAGTTGCAGTTCGAGTATTTTGGGTGGGTGCGCCACGTTGGTTATACGTTGCTAACTATTTAATCCTTGGTTGGGTTGCAATTATCTATACGCCACATTTATACCGAACTGGTGGTTGGTGGGTAATTTTGCCAATTATCTTTGGTGGCTTGCTCTACTCAATTGGTGCGATTTTCTATGCTTTAAAGCGACCAGGGCGTGATGCCAAATACTTCGGTTTCCATGAGCTCTTTCATATCTTTGTGCTGGCCGCATGGATCTCGCAATATGTGGCGATCTGTATCGCCGTATATAGATCCCGCTAAATCAGCCTTCTTTTGCGCTGAACTAGCCCTGTTGTAACCCCACTTTTAGGTATGGCTATTTTGCTCTAATCTAAGCCTTCCGTAAGAGTTAAAGAGCATGAAGAGGTAGCGATGGCCGAGAAGAACTCCTTCCTTAACTGGGTTGGATTTAAAGGCGAAGAGAGCAGTCAGCCAAATTCGGTTGATCGTATTCGCGAGCTTGAAGCACAGTTAAACGATCTGCGCTCACGCCGCGATATCACCACGCTATCTAAAGAAGAATTTGAAATTTTGGCGACCGAAACCGCCATGACCATGATCAAGTCGGCTCAACTTCGCGAAGCAAAAGCACAAGCTGCAGCCGATCGCTTAGTTACTGAGACTAATCGTGCGTCGAAAGATGCGATCGAGAACGCCGAACAAAAAGCTCGTTCAGTTCTATCTGGCGCTGAAACACGTGGCCGTAAATTCTTGCAAACTGCCGAAGCTGAAGCTGAAGAAATGGTTGCTAAAGCTGAAGTCGAAGCCGAAACTCTTTTTGAAAATAAAAAGCGCGAAATTAGCACTATGGCAGTAGCTGCTCGTCGTGAAGGCGAACGCATAATTACTGAAGCAACCAGTGAAGTTGGCAGTTACCGCCAGTGGCTAGCTAGCGTAATTTCTGAAGCTGAACGTTTATACAAAGTGCAGACCCAATCACTCGACCAGGCCGAAAGTGCGATTCAACAATCTCGTGCGCGTCTGCAGAGTTCATTTGAGCGATTGGAACAATTACAAGAGCAAGTGCTGCAGAATTTGAATGCAGATGACACACTTATTAGTCGTGGCCCAATTCGCGTTGCCAGCGAGCGCACCAAAGTTGCAATTGAGGCACCAAGGAAAGCAAAGCCGGCCGCTCGCAAACCTGCGAAGAAATCTGCGAAGAAACCAGTTAAGAAAGCTGCTGCAAAACGTAAGTAGTTTCTTACCGATTACTAATTGCCATGTCACCTAAAAAACGTGGGATCACCCATATCCCCGCGATTGATGGCTTGCGTGCTGTCGCCGTAATCGCAGTAATGCTCTATCACTTGGGGTTCTCTTGGATTCCAGGCGGGTTCCTCGGAGTTGATCTCTTCTTCGTAATTTCTGGCTATGTCATCACTCGCTTGCTGCTTGATTCAATTCAACGTAGTGGCGGATTAGATCTACGGGCTTTCTACATAGCTCGAGCAAGACGCTTGCTTCCACCGCTACTTTTTATGATTTTTGGAACCGCAATTTTTGTTGGCGTTTGGGCGCCTGAAACCACCCGACGATTAGTTAGTGATGCGCCATTTTCGATTTTCGGCGGCATGAACTGGTGGCTGGTATTTCGCCATACCGATTACTTTGAAGCAATCGGCCGGCCACCTTTGCTGCAACACACTTGGTCCTTAGCCGTTGAAGCGCAGTTCTATCTGGTGTGGCCGCTTGTTCTGCTGCTGATCCTGAAGCAATTCGGCAAGAAACGTATTCCGGGGGCCGCCCTTTTCATCGCCGCCGTATCAGGCATCACCTTATTTATTGTCTCGCTCTCATTGGATGCATCAAGTGCTTCACAAGTTAGCCATGTTTACTTTGGAACCGATACCCATAGCATCGGCCTATTTCTAGGCGCTGCGTTGGCTGTTAGCTGGATCCCCCAAAATTTAAAGAGCGAGGTATCCCAGCGTGCCCAAGATTTCGTAGATGGCATTGGCGTAATCGGGTTCATCGGATTACTAGGTGCTTTCTTATTAATTAACGAAAGTGACGCCACGCTTTATCGAATAGCTTTTCCACTTGCCGGATTATTTGGTTGTGCAATTCTTACTTCAATAGTGCACCCAGCATCTCGATTCGCACCATTATTGCGCACTCGCGTTTTAGTTTGGATCGGCGAACGCTCTTACGCAATTTATTTGTGGCACTGGATTGTTTTCCAATTAACTCGGCCAAGTGTTGATATAGCTGGTCAAGATTGGGCGCTCTACACCGTGCGATTCTTAATCGTTTTAGCACTCGCTGATATTTCTTTACGTTGGGTTGAATTACCGGTACGTACCGGCGCTGTTGAATCTTGGTTCCGAGGTATGAAGTATCGAACTAAAAAAGTTCGCATCCGCCAGAAGATTTCTGTTGCAGTTGGCATTATCGCAATTCTCGCTGCGACCACGGTAATAAGTGCAAATGCGATCTCAGTTGCCGAACAAGAGGCAGCTGCGCTCAAAAATGAATTAACCCAAGAACTTAAACCTTCTTCACAAAAGCCGCCCGCTATTTCCAATGAGGGGCTACCTGATCTCTGGGTTACCGGTGACTCAGTGATTCTTGGAATTCGTTACGAACTTGGTGACCAGCGTTCTATCGGTTTGATCAATGCTCGGGTTGGTCGACAAGTACCAGAGTTATTGGAAGTATTGAAACGCGACAAGTTATCTGTAGGTGATGCTCCGATTATTTTTAACTTAGGAAATAACAATGCACTAACACGAACTCAAGTAGCCGAGGTTTTTGCTGAGGTGGCTAATCAAAGCCAGATCATTGTTGTGAACACCGCCGTGCCACGTTCATGGCGCGATACGAACAATGAGCTGATCGCAGAGTTTGCGGCACAGAATTCACGAGTAGTAATTGTTGATTGGGCCACGATTTCCAATGGTCATCCGGAATATTTTGCGCCCGATGGAGTGCACCTACAACCTGCTGGAATAAGGGTTTATGTAGCCGCTATTTTGGAAGCGCTAAACAAATAAGAGTGCTGGGTAAGTAGAGGCAGAAATAAAAAAGACCCCGAGTTAATCACTCGAGGTCTTTTTTACTTATTAACTATTACTTGTATTGACCGGGCAACCCGAAAATCTTTGCTGGTGCAACTTGGCCATCTGAGTAAACGCTGGAAACTCGGAACTGAGTCCAGCCACCTTCGCTCTTAGCCATTTCTAAAGTTGTTTGATCAGCTGGAACTGTGGCAACGCTCTGCCATTCTTTTCCATCTGGTGCAATTTCAACTAAGTAGCCAGTTAAACCATCAGTTGCAGCAGGGGCAAACCAACGCAACTTAATTCCATCGGCTGCGCCAAGTGCTACGAATTTTCCTGGTGCTTCGATTGCGTCAACTGCTGCACCACTTGTTGCTGACTCTGTTGGTGTAGCAGAAGCATCTGTTGTTGGTGTTGCATCAGCTGTCGCTGTTGCAGTTGGCATTGGGGCTGCATCATCATCTTTTTCAGATGATTGCGACCAAACGACAATAGCTAATAGCGCGATACCGACGATTACTGCCATTACAACGCGGCTTGATGCACCTTGTTGTGGCTTAGCGGCAGGTGTTGGAGTTGCTGGGCGTACTGGAGCAACTGGAGCAACTGGAGCAACAGCACGTGGTGCTGATGAAGTTACTGGAACAGCCGGAACTCTTACCGTTGAAGTAGAAGATCTTTTCGCTGCAGCTTTCTTTACAGTGCGCTTCTTTGGAGCTGCTTTCTTAGCAACAGCTTTTTTCGCAACTCTCTTCTTTGCGACTGCTTTCTTCGCAACTCTCTTTTTTGCTACTGCTTTTTTGGCTGGCTTCTTAGCCGCAGCTTTCTTAATAGTTTTTTTAGCAGCTGGCTTCTTAGCCGCGCTCTTCTTTTTGGCTACAGCTTTTTTAGCAGCTGGCTTCTTAGCCGCAGCTTTTTTAGCTGGTGCCTTCTTTGTTGCTTTCTTAGCAACTTTCTTCTTTACAGCCACGTTAACTCCTTGGGTAGCGGTACGCGCGCAAGTAACGCACTCGGATAAGACAAGGTTACCGCAGCGATTAGAGCATTTCTAAGACAAACGGGGCTATTGCTCGTAGCGATTTTCCGCGATGGCTGATGGCATCTTTCTCGGAAGCGCTCATTTGTGCGCTGGAGATAGCTAAACCATCGGGCTGGAATAGTGGGTCATAGCCAAAGCCATTCTTGCCAACTTGTTCATGCCGGATTGAGCCATAAAAACGCCCTTCGCGGGTGGTCTCGCGGCCATCGGGCATTACTAGTGCGGTCACACAAATGAAGTAAGCGGTGCGTTTGCCATCGGGTACGTGAATTAATTCTTGTAAAAGTTTTGCATTATTTGCCGCATCATCACCATGAGTGCCGGCAAAACGTGCCGAGTAAATTCCAGGTGCGCCATAAAGCGCTTCGACGCAGAGGCCACTGTCATCAGCTATCGCAGGAAGCCCGGTTTCAGCACAAATTGAACGAGCTTTAAGAAGTGCATTCTCTTCAAAAGTTTCGCCGGTTTCTTCGACATCACTAGTTTCGGGAAATTTTTCTAAACCAAGAAGTCGAATACTGCCCGGAGCTAACTCATCGAGGATGCGCCGAAATTCTTCGATCTTGCCTTTATTGCGTGTAGCTAAAACTAAATCTTTCATTACTCTCCCGGCTTAATTCTTTCCTAATTATTATTTAGCTAGAGCAGCAGTTTGCAACTTTCCTAAATCTTGGCACCCGGCAACTGCGAGATCTAGAAGTTGATTTAGTAAATCGCGATCAAATGGCACACCTTCGGCAGTTCCTTGTACTTCAATAAATCGGCCATCGCCACTACAAACAACATTCATGTCGGTATCTGCACGAACATCTTCTTCATAGCAAAGATCTAACATTGGAACGCCGCCAACGATGCCAACACTTACAGCTGCAACCGAATCAGCCAGTGGATTAGCAGTTGCTTTAATGTGTCCTTGGCTCTTTGCCCAGGCAATTGCATCAGCTAGCGCAACATATGCACCAGTGATCGCAGCAGTTCGAGTTCCACCATCTGCTTGTAAAACATCGCAGTCAATGACAATAGTATTTTCGCCGAGTTCTTTAGTGTTGATGACGGCGCGCAAGGAACGACCGACTAAGCGGGAAATCTCTTGTGTGCGACCACCAAGTTTTCCTTTAACACTTTCGCGATCTGAGCGAGTATGAGTAGCGCGCGGCAACATCGCATATTCCGAAGTAACCCAGCCAGTTCCGCTGTCTTTTAACCAGCGCGGAACTCCTGGTGAAAATGAGGCAACACAGAGAACACGAGTTTTGCCGAACTCAACTAGTACGGATCCTTCGGCATGATCTAGCCAATTGCGAGTAATTTTGATTTCACGTAGATCAGTTACTGCTCGGCCATCGTTGCGAGTTGTTATCATCATTTCCTCAGTCGTCTCCAGTGCTTAGTTTGAATTTTAATATTTGTTTTTAAAGTTTTTAACTCAATGATTGGTGTTCTACTTTTCCGACTTCTGGCCCTAGGAATCGTCGTGCTAGCGATTCAAAAGCTGCAGCATCACCTGTAGCTAAAAAGCGATGCGTTGCTGGTGAACTGGTATCGGTTCGGAGCGAATCACTCTCAACTAAAATACGATAAAGATCTTTGGCGGTTTCTTCGGCACTTGATACCAGTGAAACGTTATTTCCCATTACATATGAGATCACGCCAGTTAGAAGCGGATAATGTGTGCAACCCAAAACTAAAGTATCAACATCAGCAGCCATTACATCAGTTAAATATTCTTTGGCAATCTTGGTAATTTCGGGGCCAGAAGTTTCGCCGCGTTCTACGAATTCCACAAAGCGTGGACAAGCGATTGAAGTTACTTGTAAATGAGGTGCCGCGGCAAACGCATCAAGGTATGCCGCTGAATCAATAGTCGCGCGAGTTCCGATTACCCCAATTCGACCCGTACGACTTGCAGCAACTGCGCGACGAACTGCCGGTTGAATAACTTCAATTACTGGAATCGAATAACGCTCACGCGCATCGCGCAACATGGCAGCACTTGCAGTATTGCAAGCGATCACGATTGCTTTTACGCCTTGCGCAACTAAGTAATCCATGAGCTCGAGTGAAAACTCACGAACCTCAGCTAAAGGCCTTGGGCCATATGGACCACGAGCAGTATCGCCAATATAAAGAGTGGATTCATTCGGAAGTTGATCAAGAATCGCTCGTGCGACCGTTAATCCGCCGACGCCAGAATCAAAGATTCCGATAGGCGCATTACTCATAGCCCTGAGTCTAACGGGCGCTCAGAAGAGAAGCGATTAAGC
>JBIILF010000132.1:0-2960 GCA_044232785.1 Candidatus Planktophila sp.
CTAGGACTCGGACTGCTGATCGGTGTGGCAGTTTGGTTAGCGACGAAGGCGAGATAAATAAATGTCTAACGAAATTGAAGCGATCAAAGATCCGGGATTGCCCGCACACGTTCATCGCAAATCTGATACCGACCCTGTTGCTGAAAAGCGTGCCGAACGCCAAGTTGCGATTCTGTTTCTAATATCTGCGCTAGGTACCTTGCTTTTTATCTTCGCCTACTACTTCATCGCTGAAGATATTTTCTTCTTCTTTCCAGTTCTCGGCAATACAAATGCGCATCAACTTTTCCTCGGCCTCGGGCTAGCAATAGCACTTTTCTTTATCGGCGCAGCTGCGATTCACTGGGCAAAAACTTTGATGCCTGATGAAGAAGTAATCGCAATGCGACACACGTTGCGCTCTGAGGATGAAGATCGCGATGCACTTGTTGCCACCGTTAAAGAACGTGCAGGGGCTGCAGGTCTTGGCCGTCGCTCCCTTATTAAGCGTTCAATGGGTTTATCACTAGGCTTAATTGGCCTCTCTCCTCTGGTTCTTTTGCGAGATTTAGGTCCGCTTCCAAAGGATGATCTAACAAAAACTAGCTGGAAAGCTGGCACTCGTTTAGTAACCGACCCAGGTGATCGCCCAATTCGCCCCGAAGATTTGGAAGTAGGCGCAGTTGCGCAAGTACTTCCTGCACATGAAGGCGAAGAACGACGTCACCTAAGTGACATCGCAAAGGATGCTGTTCTTTTAATTCGCCTTCGCCCAGAAGAGTTCCAATTGAGTCCAGAACGTTTGTCTTGGACTTATGACGGCATCATCGCGTTCAGCAAGATTTGTTCGCATATGGGTTGCGCAGTTGCGTTGTACGAGCAGACCACAAAGCACTTGCTTTGCCCATGCCATCAATCAACATTTGATGTTCCTCGTGCCGCCAAAGTTATTTTCGGCCCTTCAGCGCGCGCGCTACCCCAACTAGCAATTACAGTTGACTCTGAAGGTTACCTAATTGCACAAAAGCCATTCTCCGAACCAGTCGGACCTAGCTTCTGGGAGCGCTCCTCATGACCGCACGTGAAAGAGTTGCCGGCACGGTAGCTAACTATGTAGATGAACGTACTGGTGCTGCAAAGTGGATGAAGAAGAACTTAACTAAAGTCTTCCCTGATCACTGGTCATTCTTGCTCGGTGAAGTTGCGCTTTACTCGTTTATCATCTTGCTGCTATCCGGTACTTTCCTAACTTTTTGGTTTGATCCATCGCAACGCGAAGTTTTATATGACGGCAGTTACGAACCACTTCAAGGTTTGCATATGTCTGCGGCCTACGCATCAACTCTGCATATCTCATTTGAGGTTCGCGGCGGAATGCTAATGCGCCAGATTCACCACTGGGCAGCGCTGATTTTTATGGCGGCTATCGTGGTTCACTTGATGCGCGTTTACTTCACTGGTGCTTTCCGTAAGCCACGTGAATTTAACTGGATTATTGGTGTCGGTCTTTTGACCTTGGGCATCGTCGAAGGATTCCTTGGTTACTCACTACCTGATGATCTACTTTCCGGAACTGGTATTCGTATCGCTGAGGCAATAATTCAAGCGCTGCCAGTTGTTGGCACTTATCTCGCTTACTTCGCATTTGGGGGTGCATTCCCCGGTGAAGCATTTATCCCACGTATCTTCACAGTGCACGTATTGCTGCTGCCGGGAATTTTCCTAGCACTCATAACAGTGCACTTAATGTTAGTTTGGTATCAGAAGCACACCCAGTGGCCCGGTCCGGGACGTACTGAGAAGAATGTGTCAGCAGGTTCGCAACCCGATTGGTATATGGGTTGGCTAGATGGACTGGTGCGAATGGCGCCGCCACTTGAAAGTTACATCTTTGGTTACACGATCTCTTGGAATATTTTGATTCCGGGTTTAATTATTCCGGGAATTTTATTCACAGGCATGGCGCTCTACCCATTTATTGAAAGTTGGATAACTGGCGATAAGCGTGAACATCATCTATTGGATCGCCCACGTAACGTGCCTAATCGCACCGCACTTGGCGCTATGTCACTTACATTTATGTTGGTTGCGCTTATCAATGGTGGAAATGACATCATCGCCACGACCTTCAGTATGAGTATTAATCAAGTAATGTGGATGAGCCGAATCGGCATATTTATATTGCCGCCTCTAGCGTTCGTAATAACTAAACGAATCTGCCTATCCCTACAGCGCGCTGATCGTGAACTTGTGCTGCATGGTCGCGAGACAGGTCGCTTGTTGATGTTGCCACACGGTGAGTTCGTAGAAGTTCACGAGCCTATTTCACCTGAGTTAGCTTGGAAACTGACCGCTCACGAGCAAGCACCAGCCCTAGCACTTGAGGATGTCGATTCTCGAGGAGTTCGTCGCGCAGGTGGCTTGAAGAATAAGCTCCGTAAGCGCATCAGCCAAGCAAATGCCGAGAACATTGCTAAGCCAACAGCCAACGATCTGAAAGAGATCGAACATCACTAATTAAGTTGTTAAGAAACCCTCGTCGCTACTTAGCTGCGGGGGTTTCTTTATTGCTGCATAAAACTCTCCCCTATTTGCGGTCTAGTCAGTAGAGATCAACTACTTCTAGGATTGGACACCATGAGAAATCGCAGCATTCTGGCTCTTGCCGTACTACTGCTCAGCTCATTGGCTATTCCTGGAATATCTAGGGCCGCTGGCATAATGCTTCCACCTCTGAGTAATTTCGAACTAGTCGGTACAACTTTGAAATTTGACGCACTAGTCAGTAATTGCCTCCTAAGTAAACCCACTTCTTCTTTTTTCGGCAGTTCCATCACTCCAGCTTCGACTAAGAGCGAACTTGAGGATCTTGCCTTTCAGGAAAACGGCAGCGGATCTACAAAGACAACTACAACTTTGGTTGCCAATATAGCTTTCCCTTTTAACTCTACTGAACCTACAGACAACACTTGTAAATGGAG
>JBIILF010000133.1:0-2948 GCA_044232785.1 Candidatus Planktophila sp.
CTGGCATCTGGCATTCCAGTTATTGCACCCAACTTAGGTGGCCCAGTTGATCTTGTTCAAGATGGCGTTACTGGATATTTGATCAACACCGGTAATTTTAAAGAGATCCGAAGAGTTGTTCGCCTAATTCAAAATAGTGATCCTGTTCTGCTGCGTAGGTTGACTAGAGATTCAGTCGTTAAAAGAACTTGGACCTCAATTAATCAAGAACTGATTAGCCACTATCGAGATTTGATTCAAACCACTAATAGCCTTGGAACGGAATTAGTCGCATGAGAATTATGCACATTGCAAACTTCTATGGACCTAAATCCGGTGGGATAAGAACCACTCTCCATGAATTAGGAAAAGGCTACGAGTCAAAAGGCCACGAATTCATTTATGTTGTACCTGGTACAAGTTTTTATTGCGAAGAGACGCCTTCCGGGAAAAGAGTGACGGTTCCCTCTTTCATTCTGCCGTTTAGTGGCGGATATCGCATCATTCTGAATAAACGTGCAATTAAGAAACTAATTATTACCCTGGCTCCTGACCGCCTTGAGGTATCAGACCGATTAACACTTTCAAGCATTGGTAAATGGGCAGTAGCTCGAGGAATTCCAGCTTCAGTTTTTAGCCATGAATCACTGACTGGCTTAGTGCGCACATACTTGCCGTTTAGCCTTACAAAAATAGTTAACTGGCATAACCGAAGATTGGCCGCAAGATTTACTCATGTAATTGCAACTACCAATTTTGCAGCAAGTGAATTCCGACGAATTGGGACCCCTAACTTGGCGCAGATTCCATTGGGGGTTGATTTGAGTTCATTTAGTCCAACTTTGCGTAGCCAAGAACTCCGTGAAGACTTGGCAAAGGGTGCTAAATATTTGATCGTACATTGCGGCAGGTTGTCTCCAGAAAAGCAGCCACAACGTTCTATTGAAGCTATTACAGCTCTTCGTAATCGAGGAGTTGATGCACATCTCGTTTATGTAGGTGGCGGACCACTTTGGGGAAAACTTAGACAAAGTGCAAAAGGTTTACCAGTAACTTTCCTCGGCTATGTTGCCGATCGCAAGCGAGTTGCTGCAATTCTTGCGTCAGCAGATATCTCGATCGCGCCCGGCCCAATTGAAACTTTCTGTCTAGCAGCCCTAGAGTCACTCGCCTCCGGAACGCCAGTTGTTGCATCAGAGACCAGCGCTGTTGGTGAATTCTTGCTAACTGAACAAACAGATTCCGTAGGCGCTGTTGCTGCTAATAACGGTATTGCATTTGCAGATGCCATCGAATTTTTGATTGATAAATTAGAGACAGAATCAGATTTAAATCAAAGGTGCCATGAACAGTCAGAGAACTATCCATGGAGTTCAACTATTTCGTTAATGCTTACTCTGCATGGTGACCGTCCGAAATTAGTTCAAGCAAAACATCGACTACGGGCGGCGTAACTCATGAAACCAGTAACTTTGGCAATTATTGGTGACAGTGCGGCGTCCGGGGTCGGTGACTCAAATGAATATGGGATCAATTACGGTTGGGGTTATTACCTAGCGAAAAGTTTTGAAAATCCATTGATTTTCATAAACGTGGCTCGACCTGGAGCGCAATCATTAGAAGTTCTGGAATCTCAACTGCCTAAAGTTCAAGTACATAATCCAGATATCTGCGCAGTAATTGTTGGTGGAAATGATTTGTTAAGAAATGGGTTTGATCCAGAACAGCTGCATAAGAATCTACGGCAGACCGTAAAGTCGCTTACTGAAAGCAATACCTTAGTTTTGATGATTCTTTTACATGATCCAAGAGAGATCGTGCCCATGCCTAAGCTTCTAGCTAATGTGCTGGATCGCAGAGTTCGTGCGGTAAATGCCGTAACAACTGCCGTCGCCCGCGAATTTGGCGCAGTTTTGCTAGATACTCGAAATATCTCTGGAATTTATAACTTAGTAAATTGGCATATCGACAGAATGCATCCAAGCAAAATTGGACATCAACGGATTGCATTTGAATTTAAAAAATTGATTACAGAATTTGGCTTCCAGATTGAGGAAGTCGAGATTGATGCCGAAATTTTGCGAAGTAAAAAGAATTCGATTCTCTGGATGCTCAGGAATGGCACCCCCTGGTTCTTAAAGCGAAGCGTAGATTTACTGCCTGCCGCCCTGCTGTTGATGATTATTGAAGGCGCACGCGCTTTCATAAGCAGAAAATCAAATCAAGTAGGAGCCGATCTTTTGTCACCCACATTTGTTAGGTACCAAGATCTAGAAGTAATGGAAATCTCTGAAGCAAAAATCTCTTAGTAAGCGCCAAAATATTGCCAAATCGGGCAAGATAGCCCCATGTTGCCAGCAGATCCGAGATACCTAGGTGCAACAGTTACCGAAGAAGGCACAAACTTTGCGATCTGGACCTCTGGCGCTGATGCAGTTGAGCTCTGCTTATTTGATGAAGTTAATGGCGAATTAGTTGAATCTCGATACTCACTAAGCCATCGCAATGGCCCAATCTGGCACGGCTACTTAGCTGGTGTGCGCCCCGGTCAAAAATATGGTTATCGAGTGCACGGCCCCTGGGTTCCCGAACAGAATCTACGATTTAACCCAGCAAAATTATTACTTGATCCATATGCACATGGGCTCTCTGGTGAACTGCAATATGTGCCAGAGATTTACGGTCACCAAAGTAAAGATGGCTGGGGCAATGGTGACTTAACGATTCGCGATATTCGAGATAGCGCGGGCAAAGTTCCATTCTCTGTTGTTACAGACCACAAGCCGCGCCAGATAGATCGCATCGATCATCGATGGGCGCATACCTATATTTACGAAGCGCATGTAAATGGTCTAACTGCCAATAACTTAGAGATACCCGTTGAAGAGCGCGGCACATACAAGGCACTTGGCCACCCCAGCACAATTGCACACTTACATAATTTAGGAATTACCGCATTAGAACTATTG
>JBIILF010000134.1:0-2947 GCA_044232785.1 Candidatus Planktophila sp.
TGCGCAAAAAGGAATTCATTGGTTGAAGTTAACTGCGAAAGGAACCGCAGGGCACGGCTCCATGATCAATAAAGATAACGCGCTTACCTCCCTCGGTGAAGCAGTTTCTAAATTGGGTAGCCACAATTGGCCACAGCGTTACACCTCAACAGTTAAGTCACTTTTTTTCAGTGTTGCGAAACTAGCGGGTAAAAAATATGACGAAGCAGATTTTCGTCCACTTCTTGAGGAATTCGGCCCAGCCGCCAAGATGTTTGGCGCCACCCTGCAAAACACAGCTAACCCGACCATGTTGTCATCTGGTTACAAAGCAAATGTCATTCCGCAAACCGCTTCTGCCGTTGTCGATGGCCGTTTCTTGCCGGGCTATGAAGAAGAGTTCAACCAAACTATTCGCGAGATCGTTGGGCCAGATATTGAAATCGAAACGCTAACCCATGACATATCACTAGAAGCCGACTTCAGTGGCGATTTAGTCGAAGCAATGGTGCAAGCACTAATGGCTGAAGATCCTGACGCTATTGCAGTTCCGTACATGATGAGTGGCGGTACGGATAATAAAGCGCTTTCCGAGTTGGGAATAATCGGTTACGGATTTGGGCCGTTAAAGTTGCCGCCAGATTTAGATTTCTTCTCGCTATTTCACGGTGTTGACGAGCGTGTCCCAATTGATGGTTTGAAAGCTGGCGTACACATGATGGAACGCTTCTTAAAGAACAGCTGAAACTTCGCTCAAAGCTTCACGAACTACCTCAGGCAAACTAATTTGTTCCGAAGTTAAAATCCCGCGTAACTGAGCGCCGGTACGTGCGCCAACAATTGCACTGGTGACACCCGGTGCATCTCGTACCCAAGCCAATGAAACTTCAAGTGGCGAGAAGCCAAGTCCATCGGCTGCTACACAAACAGCTTCGACAATGCGCGATGAACGTGCATCTAAATAAGGTTCCACGAATCCGGCAAAGTGAGCGCTTGCGCCGCGCGAATCACTAGGTAATCCGTTGCGATATTTTCCGGTTAGTACGCCGCGTCCGAGCGGTGACCAGGGGAGAAAGCCAAAACCTAGCGCTTTCGCAGCTGGAATGATTTCGCGCTCTACTTCGCGATTTAAAAGTGAGTACTCCGATTGAATTGAAGTGATCGGGGCTTTGCCACCTTGATTACTTTGACGAGTAACACAGTGCGCAGTTTGCCAGCCAGAGAAGTTTGAAATCCCTACGTATCGCGCACGACCTGTGTTGTATGCCCAATCCAGAGCAGAGAGAGCGTCACCGATGGGATTCTCACTATCCCAAGTGTGGATCTGCCATAAATCAACATAGTCAGTACCAAGTCGAGCCAATGAACTATCTAGTTCGGCCATCAGGGCAGCTCGCGAATTATTTACAGTACGGACTCCGCCGGGAAAGGTTATTCCGGCCTTGGTGGCCAAGACAATTTCTTCACGTTTAAAAAGTGAACCTGCTAATCCACCAATTACTCGTTCGCTATCGCCATCGCCATACACGGCTGCGGTATCGATAAAATTTCCACCTGCATCTAAATAGGCGCGCATCTGATCTGCGGCTTCATGTTCATCGGTATCTCGACCCCAGGTCATGGTTCCTAGACCTAATCGGGTTAGTGATAAGCCGCTTTCGCCGGCACGCCTAATTTCCATGGCGCAAACCTAGCAAGACGAGGGTCGAATTACTGCGATAACCTTTCAGGGTGCCAAAAATTGTTTTGATCAGACATGCCCACTCAACAGCTAATGCTGCCGGAGTTCTATCTGGTCAATTGCCGAATGTGCATCTTTCGAAATCAGGGCAAGAGCAAGCCATTCGATTAGCAGAACGGCTGGGGCCACTAACTATCGCTCAAGTTCAGATCAGCCCGATGGATCGTTGCCGAGAAACTTTAGCCCCATGGTTGGAAAAATATGGGAAAAAAGTCGCGGTCATATCAGAGCCAAATTTAATTGAGGTCAATTACGGAAAATGGTCTGGCCGAAAGTTGGCGACTCTGTCTCGCGCCAAGTTATGGCGGAAAGTGCAGTCTCAACCGAGCGCAGTCACTTTCCCGGAAGGTGAAAGTATCGCTCAAATGCAAGTTCGAGCTATGCAACCAGTTCACGACTTCTTTGCTTCAAACCTGGAACTTACAATCATGGTCTCTCACGGTGATGTAATCAAAGCAATCGTTGCTAGTTCGCTCGGCATGCATCTCGACGATTTTCAACGAATCGTGATTGATCCAGCCTCGATTACCGTTCTAGAGTCAAATGGTGGCGCAATCAGAATTACTCGACTTAACGATTCGGATTCTTCAGTGCGTGAAATTCTGCAGAGCAAGAACAAACGCGGACATTTACTTGGCGGCGGAAAAGGTCTCACCAAGTGAGCCGGGTTGTTTATGATTTCAATCCAGTTGAACGCTTCGTTTGCGGCACAGTTGGTGAGCCAGGAGAGCGAAGTTTCTTTATTCAAGCGCGATCAGGTTTAAGGATCACCTCAGTTGGGCTAGAGAAAATCCAAGCCGCAGCTTTAGGTGATCGTGTTGGTGCGATACTCAAGGAGATTAAACGAGGCAACCCACTAGTAGCGATTCCAAAGTTGCCAGCCGACACTGAACCATTAGAGCAACCAATCTTTGAGGAGTTTCGAGTCGGCGTAATTGGACTTTCCTTCTTGACGGATAGTGAATTGGTCTTAGTTGAGTTGCAGTGCGCTACGCCATCAGACTCTGAAGAAGAAGAGTTAGCCGACGATGACGACGATGAGGCTCCAGATTTGCTTCGTGTTTCACTAACTCTTGCGCAGGCTGATGCTTTTGCAAAACGAACCGCGGCAGTAGTTGGCGCTGGTCGCTTGCCTTGCCCGTTCTGTGGAATCCCAATCGACACCACTGGTCACTTGTGTCCGAGGGCAAATGGTTACCGCAGATAATCGCGACGAGATTCTCGCAG
>JBIILF010000135.1:0-2911 GCA_044232785.1 Candidatus Planktophila sp.
TGCTAATAAGGGCGTTGTACATCATCTCTTCACTGAGATTGGTCCACGTTTTGCTACCCGCAACGGTGGCTACACACGTATCACCAAGATCGGTCCACGTAAGGGTGACAATGCGCCTATGGCAGTCATCGAAGTATTAACTGAGAAAGATAACTAAGCTTTTTAAAACTTAGTAACTTACTCAAATGTCGGAACCCACTCTCTTTCCCGAGGGTGGGTTTCTTCGTTTAAAGATCAAACTTGCTTACGACGGCACAAATTTCTCGGGTTGGGCAAAACAACCAGATCGCAGGACCATTCAAGAAGAATTTGAAAAGGCTTTCGCAACCATAGTTCGAGAGCAATGCGACAGCATTGTGGCTGGTCGCACCGATGCTGGCGTGCATGCCACGGCACAAATAATTCATGTTGATGTTCCGGAAAATACCGACCTATCAGATTTGTCATATCGCTTAAATCAATTACTCGACACAGATTTGCGGGTCCTTGAACTTGAGGCAGCGCCTGAAGGTTTTCATGCCCGTTTCTCAGCGCTGCGTCGCCATTACAAATACCAAATTGTTGATGGAAATAAAGCGATCAATCCACTGGATCGCTACGACCGTGCAGCTTGGTATCGAACGCTAGATCTGGCTCGCTTAAATGAAGCCAGCGCGCTTTTGTTAGGCGAGCATGATTTCGCTGCCTTCTGTAAGTTCCGCGAAGGCGCAACAACTATACGTACGCTTGAAACATTCCAATGGGAGCGCAAAGCTGATGGGCTTTTAGTTGCCGAAGTTGTGGCTGATGCATTCTGCTATTCCATGGTGCGCAACTTAGTGGGCTCTGCTGTTTGTGTGGCCGAAGGGCGCTTTGAACCAAGTTGGATCGCGGAAATGTTAGCTAACCGCGAGCGGATTTCTGAATCAATGGTTTTCCCACCTGAAGGCTTAACTCTGGTTCAAGTAGATTATCCAGATAATGAAGATTTAATTGCCCGTGCTGCGCTAACTATCTCGCGCCGGAACGAGGAATAAATCGTGGGACACATTGATGTAAACGCAGTTGAATACTCGTTATCTGATGGTCGAGTATTACTAAGTGATGTGAGTTTTCGGGTTGGCGATGGCGCAAAGGTTGCACTTATTGGTGCTAATGGATCTGGTAAAACAACTTTGATTCGCATGATCTGTGGAGATATTTCACCAGATTCAGGACAAGTAACTATTTCTGGTGGACTTGGCGTGATGCGTCAGTTCATTGGTTCGGTTCGTGATGAATCAACAGTGCGCGATCTATTGATCTCGGTCGCTCCAAAACGTATTCAAGTAGCGGCAGAGCGCGTGAAAACTACTGAAGAGCTTATGAATACTCGTAATACTGAAAAAGATCAGATGGCATATGCCCAAGCAATCATTGATTGGGGCGATGCCGGCGGATATGACTTCGAAGTAATTTGGGATGTTTGTTGCATTGAGGCGATGGGAAAATCATTTGATGATGTAGCGCAGCGCAAAGTAAATACCTTATCTGGGGGAGAGCAGAAGAAAGTTGTTCTGCGAGCACTCCTAGAAGGACCAGATGAAGTTTTGCTACTCGACGAACCTGATAACTATTTAGATGTTCCGTCAAAGCGCTGGCTCGAAGAAGTAATTACCGCAACTAAGAAAACAGTTTTATTCGTTAGCCACGATCGCGAACTACTTGATAATGTGGCAAATCGTATTGTCACTCTTGAGCAAGGCGTAAGTGGAAATACCACCTGGGTACATGGCGGTAAATTCTCAACTTGGCATGAGGCTCGCGTTGCACGCAATAAAAGATTTGCAGAACTGCTGCTGCGCTGGCAACAAGAACATCAGCGGTTAAAGGATTTAGTTCGAACGCTGCAAGTGCAAGCAGCAATTAGCCCTGATATGGCAAGTAAGTATCGCGCCATGCAAACTCGCTTACGAAAATTCGAAGAAGCAGGTGCACCTGAAGCGCCACCTATTGAGCAAGATGTGAAAGTTGGATTACGTGGGGGCCGCACGGGCTTGCGTGCACTAACTTTTGAAAACTTGAGCCTAGATAATTTAACTGAACCATTTGATTTCGAAGTTTTCTTTGGCGATCGAGTTGCGGTGTTAGGCAAGAACGGCACAGGTAAGTCTCACTTCTTGCGCATGATTTCAGGTGACCAATCAGTTAAATTCACCGGCAATTGGAAACTTGGCGCTCGTGTTGATGTGGGCTACTTTGCACAAACTCATGCACATCCAGAGTTTGAGAGTAAGACTTTGTTGGAAATTCTTTGGCAAGAACATTCACTGCAATTAGGACCAGCTAAGAGTGTGCTGCGAAAGTATGAAATTGATGGCCAAGCTGAACAAAAATTCTCATCCCTTTCAGGTGGGCAACAAGCCCGTTTCCAAGTTCTTCTTTTAGAGCTAATGGGTTCAACTGCGCTGCTACTTGATGAGCCAACGGATAACCTTGATTTAGCATCGGCTGAAAGCTTAGAGGCCGCACTTAACCGATACGAAGGCACAGTCCTGGCGGTCACTCACGATCGTTGGTTTACTAGAGGCTTCACGAGATTCTTGGTATTCGGCGCAAATGGCCGGGTTTACGAGAGCCCCGAGCCTATATTCGACCATTAGTTCACGCTCATTTTGACGCTGGTCTGATTTTGACCCAGGGCGAGCGTGGCGGTAGCCTTACCCCTCTAGAAGAAGCCCGCCGCGAGGTGGACTTTCTACTCTACAACTAAGTCAGAACCAAAAGAAGGTAGGCAATAGCGTGCGTACATATAGTCCAAAGCCTGGCGATGTAGTGCGAAAGTGGCATGTCATCGACGCCCAAGATGTTGTATTGGGTCGCTTGGCAACTCATGCTGCTGCGCTTCTACGCGGAAAGCACAAAGCAACATTTGCTCCACACATGGACATGG
>JBIILF010000008.1:0-10702 GCA_044232785.1 Candidatus Planktophila sp.
AAGAAGATTGATCGACCGATGCGAATTTCGGCATCGCCAGGAAGTGCAAAGAGCAGGAAGAAAACAATTACCACGAAGTAAGAAAGAGTGCGGAACTGGCGAGACAAGAACGCTGATGCGCCTTCTTGAACTGCTTCTGCGATTTCGCGCATCTTGGCAGTGCCATCGCTAGCTGCTAAAACTTGAGCACGTAAACCGTACGCAATCGCAAGGGCGGCTAGTGAAATTCCTAGGACGATGTACGCATAAGTTAAGTTGGTTCCGGTTACTTGAACCAGTGACTGGGCGCCTGAAGCACTCATTAATTCTCCTTCGTTGGAGTTTGTGGCGCCGTAATCCGAGATTCGGGCGCGAGACTGGTGAAGTGTAAGTGAGAGAACCCCCGAATAGGCAAATTTATACTTATCTATTACGACACTTTGAGCGTGGTTGGAGCGGGCGGGCTTAAACGGCTATGGTCTAGCCCTATGGATATCGGAACTCTTTTTGACCCGAATTCGATCGTGGCCGATCTGGGCCTGATCGGCATTCTGGCCATCCTTTTTGCCGAGACTGGCCTACTAATTGGATTGGCATTTCCTGGTGATTCATTGCTTTTCATCGCCGGCTTGGCTGCATCGGGTTCTGCTGCTGCACTTCTAGGCGGTGTCCAATTATCACCACTGGCTCTCTTTATCGGCGCCCCCATAGCTGCAATTACTGGCTCTCAAATTGGCCATTTCATTGGCGCAAAATATGGTCGAAAATTATTTGATCGCAAAGAAGGTCGCTTCTTCACTCAAGCCCGAGTAGCTTCAACTGAAAAATGGTTACTTAAATATGGAATTGGCAAAGCGATTATCTTGGCGCGTTTTGTGCCTTTTATCCGAACTTTAATAAACCCGATGTGTGGTGTTATTGGGATTCCGGCTCGAAAGTTTTTTATCTGGAATGTTATTGGCGCAATCATCTGGACCGATGGCGTGATCGCACTTGGTTATGTACTTGGAAATAAATTGGAAGGTTCAGTAGATAAATATCTACTTCCGATAATTGGTCTTATTGTCCTTGCCAGCTTGGCGCCAATCGTGATGGAAGTTATTCGCGAGATGCGTACCAAGCGCCACTTAAGTTAAAGACCTAAGTCTGCTAACTGGTAAGCCGCGCGATATTCAAAGCCAGCTTCATCAATCTTTGGTTTTGCACCGCGTTCAACAATAACGGCAACACCAACCACGATTGCACCGGCTTCTTGCAACGCTTCAACCGCAGTTAAAACTGAGCCACCAGTTGTAGAAGTATCTTCAACCGCTAATACGCGACGACCTTTAACATCAGGGCCTTCAATTCGACGTTGTAATCCGTGTGCTTTCTCGGCTTTACGAACTACAAATGAATCTAGTTTGCGCCCTTGTTGAGCCGCAACATGCATCATTGCAGTTGCAACTGGATCTGCGCCAAGAGTTAACCCACCAACTGCTTCGTAATCTAAATCTTTAGTTAGTTCAAGCATCACAGCACCCACAAGTGGTGCAGCTACTGAATCAAGTGTCACACGACGTAAATCAACGTAGTAATCGGCTTCTTTACCCGAAGATAAAATTACTTTTCCGTGCACTACGGCTTTATTTAAGATCTCTTCTCGGAGAATTTCATGTGAGTTCATGTCCGTACCTTACCTAACCGTTGCTAAACACCTACATTTGACTACATGAATACCGACCGATTAGAGATTTCCCGGCTTTATCATCGTTTCGGTTTTGGCCCACGACCAGGTGAATTTAAAGCCGCATTAGCTAACGGGTTAGATGCAACTAGAAGCGCTTTATTAAGCGTTCCAGAGAGTGATGCTGGAGCCGATTCAGTGCCTGAGCCAAACATTACCGATACCGGGCCTCGCCCCTCACAAAAAACTGAAGCCTTGATTGAATTCAGTATCAAGTTACGTGCGCAAATGAAAGAGTTGCCGATCTGGTGGCTGGATCGAATGGTTTTATCTGATCATGCTCTGACTGAAAGAATGACTTGGTTCTGGCATGGACATTGGGCAACTGCAATCGGAAAAGTAAATTTTGCTTATCCGATGTATCTACAGAATAAAGTTTTTCGTGATTACGCTCTTGGAAACTTTGGCGAGCAAGCTGCGGCCATGATCAAAGATGGTTCATTACAGATTTGGCTAGATGGTGGCGAAAATACTGTAAAAGCTCCTAATGAAAACTTAGCTCGTGAACTCATGGAGCTATTTTTATTAGGGGTAAATCGCTATACCGAAACTGATGTTCGAGAATTATCTAGATCTTTGACTGGTTATCAAATAGTTAGATCTACGGGAGAAGTTACTTTTAACAAAAAAAGATTCGACCCTAATTTAAAAACCGTTCTAGATAAGACTTCTGCATTCGATGGTTTAGCCGTAACGGAACATTTAGTTTCGCAAGAAAACTGCGCTAAATTTATCGCTGAGCGAGTTTGGTACCGCTTTATTTCTAGCCAAGTTGCGCTTCCCGCAAACAATCAATTAGAGAGAGCGTTCGCTGATCGAGATATAACTAAGTTGATAACAGCAGCAGCAAGCTCAGAAATTCTTAGCAACCCAGACTATTCAATAGTTAAAGCACCGGTTGAATGGTTTGTCGGGGTATCTCGATTCTTAAGGCTAACTCCCTCAGCCTTGAAAACTCCCGGTCAGCTACTTGGTTATTTAGATAAATTGGCACAAGTGCCATTTAGCCCACCCAATGTTGGAGGTTGGCCAACTGATGAATCTTGGTTGAGTTCGGCAAGTTCTCAATACCGAATTCAATTTGCGGGTTGGTTAATAAAACAAGCAAATTTAAGTGAATTCACGGCCGTAGCCCCGACTAAGCGATTTTCTTGGCTGCAGGATGAATTGGGTGTTGTTGCATTTAGCAACCGAACAAAAGTGGCGCTTGAGAATGTAAAAAGTGACCCAGCCCAAATGTTGTTGCTTGCAATTTGCAGCCCAGAATACGTAGTGAGTGCTTAGGAGCATACAAATGGATACGTTAAGTAGAAGAAAATTCTTAAAGCTCTCAGGTGCAGCAGCGGTTGGAGCGGCCGCGCCGCTGTTGACCATGGAAGATATTGCTCACGCGGCAAAGACTCGCCCGCTTCCGCTGGGCACGCCAATTTTAATTATGGTGACTTTATACGGTGGAAATGATGGTTTAAATACTGTTGTTCCATATACCGATCCGCTTTATTTCTCCTCGCGACCAGATATTTCATATGCACCAGACAAAATTTTGCAGCTTGATGACCAGCTTGGTTTAAACCCAGCAATGTCTGGCATAAAAACACTTTGGGATCAGAAGAAAGTCGCGATCGTGCGTGGTGTTGGTTACCCAAAGCCTGATCATTCACATTTTACTTCGATGGCAATTTGGCAAAGTGGTGCACCGGTAACTCGCGAGCAAACTGGCTGGCTAGGCCGCTGGGTTGAATCACAAGCCGAAGATCCAATGTTGGCAATTAGTTTAGGTTCAGTTTTGCCACCAATGTTGGCGGGCGCAAAAAGATCAGGTTCATCTTTACCGCTAGGTGGTTTAGTGATTCCAACTGGCGCCCTGGGTCTGAACTGTCAGAAATTAGCGAGAGCAACAGCTACTGATAATAAATTAATGGCAGCAGCCGCAACTTCAATGCGCACACTATTTTCGGTTTCTAACACTGTTGCGCCAATTCTAAAGTTACCTGCACCTGTTGCCGATGACTTGCCAACGTTAAATGGCGGTAATGCTGGTGGCGATTCCAACCTCTCGCAGCAATTAGATGTGGTCGCAAAACTCATTGCTGCAGGCTCGCCAACGCGAGTTTGGTCGGTTTCTTTGGGTGGTTTTGATACTCACGCTAATGAAGCAGATGCACAAGCCCAATTACTTGGCACGGTTTCTGCTGCCCTAACTAGATTCGCAAGTCAGATGAAAAATACGCCACGTGGAAAAGATATTGTCACGATGGTTTATTCTGAATTTGGCCGACGTGTTAAAGGTAATGCCTCAGAAGGCACAGACCATGGCACTGCTGGACCAGTTTTCTTAATTGGTGATCGTGTTAAAGGTGGTTTCTATGGTGACCAACCTTCACTTTCTAAATTAATTAATGGTGACTTAGCTGTTACAACTGATTTTCGAGATATCTACACTGCGGTGTTGGAGGATATTTTAAAGACACCTGGCGAAAAAATTCTTACCGGCTGGAAAAGTAAGGGCCAATACTTCTAATTATTTATCTGTCTCGTAAAGAATGACTGGCTGCTTTTTGCGAACCGCTAAACCCTTTGGCGGGTTTGCTTCAATCAGCGCATCTACTTCGATTCGCAACTTAGCGACCTCTAGCGCCATATTCGCCATAGCTGATTCCAATTCAATAATTCGTTTAATTCCGGCGTGATTAATTCCTTCGCCAACTAAACGTTGCACCATTCGCAATGATGCAATATCTCGTAGCGAATATCGACGGTTTCGCCCACTGGTGCGATCAGGTGAAACTAAGCCCATGCGGTCATATTGGCGTAGCGTTTGCGGATGCATGCCAGATAATTCAGCAGCAACTGAAATTACATAGACGCCAGCGTCGTCATCGGGTTGGGTCTTGTCGTTTTCGGTACTCATGAATTCGCCTTACTATTAAATTCAGCACGAACATCTTCACCTTGTGTCGCGGCCATGAAGTTCTGTAGCGCTTCTTCAGCTTTATTATCTAACCGCTTAGGAACTTGTACTTCAACTGTTACTAATAAATCTCCAGTTGCACCAGCCTTGGTGACTCCTCGGCCTTTTACGCGTAAAACGCGGCCATTTGAGGTGCCTGGCGCTAACCGAACAGTCACATCATCCCCGCTAAGCGTTGGCACTTTTATATCGGCGCCAAGAGCAGCTTCTGGAAAAGTAACTGGCAGTGTGATTGTTAAGTTCTCACCTTTGCGAGCGAAGATTGGGTGTGGCTTTACATGTAACAAGATAAATAGATCGCCAGGGCCGGCTTCGCCAGGTGCACCTTTACCTTTAACGCGAATCTTTGCGCCATCGTTAACGCCAACTGGTACTCGAGCCGAAATATTTTGCGCCGGGCCGCCATCGGTTGATAAGCGAAGATCTAACGTGGTACCAAAAATCGATTCTTTAAAAGAAATTGTGGCTTCAGTTTGTAGATCTTGTCCTTTACGTGGGCCACGTCGACCACCACCAAATAAATTAGCAAAAATATCTTGTGGGTTTCCGCCCCCAAAAATGTCGCCGAAATCGCCACCTTGAAAATTGCCGCCACCCATTGGTGAGCGCATTCCGCCCTTTTCAAATAACGAACGGGCTTCATCGTATTCAGCACGCTTCTTATCATCGCCCAAAATGTCGTAAGCCTCAGAGACAGCCTTAAATTGCTCTTCGAGTTTTACATCGCCCTTGTTTTTATCGGGATGCAGCTCACGAGCAAGGGAGCGATACTTCTTTTTAATCTCATCGGCAGGCGCGTTCTTTGATACGCCCAGGATCTTATAAAAATCCTTCTCGTATAAGTCACGCGCTGCCATTGACTACTCTCCTGCTGGATCTGTTACTGCGACACTGGCTGGACGCAAAATACGATCTTTAAATTTATAACCAGCCTGCAGAATTTTCGAAGCAGTTGGCACAGTTACTTCAGTTGAAGTTTCATGCATTAGTGCATCATGAATTTGTGGATCAAATTCTGTTCCGGCCTCACCGAATTTTTCTAGGCCAATGCGCGAAGTGATCGAAGTAATTTGATCGGCGATTGCTTTAAATCCACCGGTTAGCTCTTCGTGTTCAGCTGCTCTATCGAGCCCGTCTAATAGGGGTAATAGCTCATTTAGTACTGAAGCGATTGCTATTTCTGAAGCTACCGCACGATCACGCTCTACGCGCTTTCGATAATTGGCATACTCGGCTTGTAAACGCTGCAAGTCAGCAGTCATCACAGTAAGCGGGTCAATTTCTTGACCCACCTCTGGATGTTCAAAACCAACTTCGGTCGGTGTTTCTTCTTCGATATTCAATTACTTTCCTTCATCCACGATCTCAGCATCTTCCACGCCATCTTCACTTGGTGTTGCAGCACCTTCAGTTGCAGCAGCTGCTGCATAAAGAGCGGCACCTAGTGCTTGGCTAACGGTTGCAACTTTCTCAGTTGCTGCTTTAATCGCATCAGAATCGTTACCCTCAAGGGCGCTTTTGAGAATAGCAAGTTCGGTTTCGGTTTCAGCTTTCTTTTCAGCAGCTTCACCTTCAGTGAACTTATCTTCATTATCCTTTAGGAATTTTTCAGTTTGGTAAAGAAGTGAATCGCCGTTATTGCGGATCTCAGCTTCTTCGTGGCGCTTACGATCTTCTTCAGCGTGTGATTCAGCATCCTTCATCATGCGATCAATCTCTTCTTTAGAAAGAGAAGATCCGCCGGTGATGGTCATCTTCTGCTCTTTACCGGTACCAAGATCTTTCGCTGATACGTGCACGATGCCGTTAGCATCAATATCAAAAGCAACTTCAATTTGTGGCACTCCGCGTGGAGCAGGTGGCAGGCCAGTTAGCTCGAACATGCCGAGCTTCTTGTTATAAGCCGCCATCTCGCGCTCACCTTGGAATACCTGAATCTGTACAGCTGGTTGATTGTCATCAGCTGTTGTAAAGATTTCGCTGCGCTTGGTCGGAATTGTTGTATTGCGTTCGATCAACTTTGTCATAACGCCACCCTTGGTTTCGATACCAAGTGAGAGTGGAGTTACATCAAGAAGTAGCACATCTTTAACTTCACCCTTTAAAACACCAGCTTGTAGCGCTGCGCCTACGGCCACTACTTCATCAGGGTTTACGCCCTTATTTGGCTCTTTTCCGCCAGTAAGTTCGCGAACTAGATCTACAACTGCTGGCATACGAGTTGAACCGCCAACTAGAACTACGTGATCGATATTGGCAATTGGAATTCCAGCATCTTTTAGTACTGCTTGGAATGGCTTCTTGCAGCGATCAAGTAAATCAGCTGTTAGTGATTGAAATTGTGCACGAGTAATTGTCTCGTCAAGGAACAGTGGATTCTTCTCGGCATCAACTGTGATGTATGGCAAGTTGATAGAAGCTTGCTGTGACGAAGATAGTTCGATCTTTGCTTTTTCAGCAGCTTCACGAACACGTTGCATCGCCATTTTATCTTTAGCTAAATCAATACCTGATTGCGCAGCAAATGTTTTAACGAGGTGCTGCACAAGTGCATCATCCCAATCATCGCCACCGAGATTGTTATCGCCATTAGTTGCTTTAACTTCAACAACGCCATCACCAATTTCCAGAAGTGATACGTCGAAAGTTCCGCCACCTAAGTCGAAAACTAGAATTGTTTGTTCTTGATCGCCTTTATCAAGACCGTATGCAAGTGCTGCAGATGTTGGCTCGTTGATAATACGTAAAACGTTTAGGCCGGCAATTTCACCAGCTTCTTTAGTTGCTTGACGCTGCGCATCGTTGAAGTAAGCCGGAACTGTAATTACTGCATCAGTTACGGTTTCACCAAGGTATGCCTCGGCATCGCGCTTTAACTTCTGTAAAACACGTGCTGAAATTTCTTGGGCGGTGTACTTCTTGCCATCAATATCAATTGTCCAGTTAGTACCCATGTGGCGCTTGACTGAACGAATAGTGCGATCAACATTTGTTACTGATTGACGCTTTGCAACTTCACCGACGAGTACTTCGCCATTTTTCGCGAAAGCGACGATCGACGGAGTCGTGCGCGCACCTTCGGCATTTGCGATAACTGCTGGCTCGCCGCCTTCTAGAACAGAAACACAGCTGTTTGTGGTTCCAAGGTCGATTCCTACTGCTCTGGCCATTTTCTTTACTCCAATTTCTAGGTTCCGCTTGTCAGCGGGACATGAGTCGATCTTACTCAAATACTTGAGTCGGGGCGACTCAGGTTTCCATTAGATGTAACCCGCAGCCCCAAAAACTTATTCCCGCCCATTTTTCCCTTTACCCTCTGTCGTATGACGCTAACGCTCGCCTTAATGATCGGTGCCTACGGCATGACGATCGCTGCCCTGACTTTGCTCGCAATTCGGGTTCGCCAATTAATAGGTATTTATAAAAAAGGTGCAGCTGACCCAACACGAAGCGGTAATCGTGGTGCTCGACTTAAGAACACTTTGAAAGAAACTCTTGGCCATACCAAGATGCTCAACTTCACTGGCACCGGAATTGCGCATTGGTTTGTAATGATTGGTTTTGGTGCACTTTTTGGCACTTTGATCCAGGCTTATTTCTTAATAATTGATCCTTATTGGGCTTTACCGGTTATCGGACATGTTTGGCAATATGAATACTTTGTTGAACTGATTACTTGGTTAACTGGAATTGGAATTGTTGCCCTAATTGGAATTCGCCAATTCACTCGTTTCTTCCATAAAGGTCGCACATCACGTTTTCTAGGTTCCGGAAATTGGAAAGCGTATTACGTCGAAGCAACTATTTTGGCAGTCGTCTTCTGTGTAATCGCTTTACGCGGTTATGAAGGCGCTCTCTCTGAAGAAACAAGTCGTAATCGCCACTATGTCACCACTTGGTGGATTGCTGAAATGTTTAAACAGCAATCTCTCGACCAAATTACAACTTCAATTCAAGTTATCGCTGCAATAAAGATTTTTGTATCAATGCTTTGGTTTGTGGTGATTGCTTCAAACTTCACTATGGGAGTTGCTTGGCACCGCTTCTTGGCGCCAGTAAATATTTTCTTTAAGCGCAACGCAAATGGCAAGAACTCATTAGGTCCGTTGCCCGAAATGTTGTCACACGGCAAGCCAGTTAACTTTGAAGATCCTGCCGAAGATGATGTCTTTGGTCTCGGAAATCGTGGCGACATTTCTTGGAAAGGTCTGCTCGACATGACTTCATGTACCGAGTGCGGGCGCTGCCAATCGCAATGCCCTGCTTGGCACACCGATAAGCCACTATCGCCAAAGCTATTGATTATGGCTATGCGCGACCACGCCATGGCTAAAGTTGTTGAAAATGAAGTAATAGTTGGCGAGAACGCACCAATCTCACTCGATGTACTTTGGTCTTGTACAACTTGCGGTGCGTGTGTCAACGAATGCCCAGTTGATATTGAACATGTTGATCACATTGTAAATATGCGCCGTTTCCAAGTCTTAGTTGAATCGGAATTTCCAACTGAACTTGGTGGAACTTTCCGTAATTTAGAAAAAGCTGGCAACCCTTGGGGTGCAAATCGTAACGACCGCGAAGCCTGGATCGCTGAATGTGATTTCCCAATTCAAGTTGTCGAAGGTGTTTTGCCAGATGATGTTGAATATTTGTTCTGGGTTGGCTGCGCCGGTGCGTATGAAGAGCGTGCAAAGAAAACTACTAAGGCGGTCGCCGAGTTATTACACATGGCTGGTGTAAATTTTGCGGTTCTTGGAAAACGTGAGACTTGTACGGGCGATCCGGCTCGTCGTAGTGGTAACGAATTTCTTTATCAAATTCTTTCCCGAGAAAATATCGATACCTTCAATGAAGTATTTGCAGAACGTGATGTTTCAAAAGGCAATAAGAAAATTGTTGTGACCTGCCCTCATTGCTTCACAACTATTGGTCGCGATTACGCGCAAAGTGGTTTTGAGCTAACCATGGTTCACCACACACAATTGTTAAATCAATTAGTGCGTGAGAAGAAATTAATCCCAGTTAATAAAGCCACAACCTCACTTACTTATCATGATCCTTGTTACTTAGGCCGACACAATGAAATTTATCAACCACCGCGTGAACTGCTAAATGCAACTGGTGTGAAAGTTACTGAAATGCCACGTAATCAAGAGCGTTCTTTCTGTTGCGGAGCTGGTGGCGGTCGCATGTGGATGGAAGAGAAAATTGGTACGCGCATTAATTTAAGTCGCGTCGATGAAGCTATTGCTACCGGGGTCGATGAAGTCGCCGTTGCCTGCCCGTTCTGCCGAATTATGGTTACCGATGGCATGACCGCTCGTGAATCAGATGTTGATGTCCTCGATGTAGCGCAAGCGCTGCTTCGTGCTGTGAAGCCTCAGGCTGAATCGGGTCTATCCTCAGATAATTCTCAGGTTCTCTGAGGATCCTTCTCTTTAGCCACTTCAGTGGCTCCGGAGAAATTTGAGGGGAAATAATGAGTAAGAACGAAAGCAATAGCCAACGCATTCTCGTTGTCGATGACGAGTCGAGCATTAGTGATTTGATTTCGACAAGCCTTCGTTTTGTGGGCTTTGATGTTCGCACTGCCAGCAATGGTTCACAAGCTCTGCTTATCGCCGAAGAATTTAAGCCACACGCCATGGTCCTAGATGTGATGATGCCCGATATGGATGGCTTTGAAGTTTGCAAGCGTATTCGTAACGAAGGTCAAAATATTGGCGTTTTATTTCTTACTGCCAAAGATGGCATGGAAGATAAAATCGCAGGTCTAACTATCGGTGGCGATGATTATATGACTAAGCCATTTAGCCTCGAAGAATTAGTTGCACGCTTGCGCTCACTTTTGCGACGAACTGGCGCTGTTGAAACTCCTAACGATGAAGAGAAAATTCGGTTTGCTGATCTTGAATTAGATGAAGCAACTCACGAAGTTCATCGCGCTGGAAATCTAATTGACCTTTCACCAACTGAATTTTTATTGCTGCGTTATCTGATGATTAATGCAGACCGAGTTGTGTCTA
>JBIILF010000136.1:0-2885 GCA_044232785.1 Candidatus Planktophila sp.
TTCCAGTCACGAGCGCAATCCTATTCTCGGGTGAACCCTGCTAATGACCGCTACGGCGCTACAGCGCTGTGAACTGCAACAACCCCGCCGGTTAGGTTTTGCCAACCAACGTTTTGCCAACCAGCCTTGGTAATTCGTTCGGCCAAAGCCACTTGATTAGGCCATGCGCGAATCGATTCGGCTAAATAAATATAAGCATCAGGATTTGAGGAAGTTTTGCGGGCGATAAAGGGCAGAGCTCGCATCAGATAATTGGTATAAATGGTACGAAACGGGCGCCAAGTAGGGGCGCTAAATTCGCAGATCACGATACGGCCACCGCTCTTGGTTACGCGAAGCATCTCGCGCAGGGCCAGGTCGAAATCATTGGTATTGCGCAAGCCAAAGGAGATGGTTACGAGGTCGAATTCGCCATCTTTGAAAGGCAAATTCAAGGCATCAGCCTTAGTAAATGCCAGATGCGGGCGGGCTTTACGTCCGGCAGCAAGCATTCCTTCCGAGAAATCCGCTGGAATTACATCAGCTCCTGCTGCCGCTAGCGGCTCGGAAGATGAACCAGTGCCGGCAGCTAAATCAAGAATCTTCATGCCAGCTTTTGGCGCGATGATCGCAGTTGTCGAGCGGCGCCATGCTTTCGTGCGGCCCAAACTAAGCAGATCATTAACCAGGTCATATCGCTTGGCGACGCCATCGAACATCGCCGCTACTTCATCGGGGTCTTTATTGAGATTAGCGCGCGACATAGGTGCATTCTCTCTAAAGGTAGGCTCGGCTACAACTTATAGGGCAGTTATTCGGCAGATATTTAAGAGATTGGATGTGGGCAAAGATGATTTCCGTCAACACTGTCCGCCTCGGTGAACATCTGCCACTGCTAGATCTTTTGCCCACAAATTCCCCAATTGCTTGGGTACGTGGTGGCGATGGACTAGTTGGTTGGGGCGTTCATGCCAGCATCAAAGTTAGTGGCGCGAATCGATTTAAGGATGCGCGTACTTGGTGGCATCAACAATTAGAAACTTTCTCTGTTGCAGATGCAGTACATGCAAGTGGCACGGGCCCAATTCTTTTTACCTCTTTTGCTTTTTCAGCTTCAGAAGAATCAGTTTTAGTAATTCCGAAAGTTATTGTTGGCCAACGTAATGGAAAATCTTGGCTGACTTGGATTGGCGATGTAGCGCAACCAATATTGCCTACCGAACCTAGTGCATCAAGTGCGCCCAAATTAACTTGGCAGAACGAACCCATAAGTGAAAGTGATTGGGAAGCCCAAGTTTCTAAGTTAGTTCGCGAAATTCAAGGCGGCAATGTAGATAAAGTTGTTTTGGCTCGTGATCAAAGCGCTAAAGCAGATAGTGAAATTGATATCCGTAACGTGCTTCGCAATTTAGCCCGCGAATATCCATCGACCTGGAATTTTGCAGTCGCCGGATTAGTTGGCGCAACTCCAGAATTATTGCTGCGCTTAAATAAAGGCATGGTGACTTCGCGAGTTCTCGCTGGCACCATTAGCAAGACTGGTGATGATGAGCGCGATTTAGCGCTCGCTGGCTCACTTGCCCGCTCTTCTAAAGATCTTGAAGAACATAACTACGCAGTGCGTTCAGTGGCTGATGCACTCGAACCATTCTGCTCATCTACCAACGTTCCTGAGTCACCTTTTGTGCTGCATTTATCTAACGTTATGCATCTCGCTACTGATGTAACTGGTGCATTGGCTGAAACAACTAAGCAAGTTGATAGCTTTTCATTACTTGAAAAATTGCATCCATCTGCAGCTGTATGTGGCACGCCAACAGATAAAGCATTTGAGCTAATTACTGCTCATGAAGGTATAAATCGCGGGCGATACGCCGGTCCAGTGGGCTGGATTGATGCTGCTGGAGATGGCGAATTAGGGATTGCGCTTCGCTGCGGCGAAATTAGCGGAAATGAGATTCGAATCTTTGCTGGCTGCGGAATTGTTAACGGTTCTATTCCTGCAAAAGAGTTAGCTGAAAGTGAAGCTAAGTTTGCGCCAATGCGCAATGCGCTAAATTGATTCTAGTTTTGCCACTAAATTTTTAAGTTGAGCCGCATTATGTTCACGGCTAGGCATCTGACAAACTAAAACTGAAATACCAGAGATCGGTTTTGCCAACTCACGATTAAGATCGGCAAACGAGTTAACGGTAGTCGCAGTTATTCCAAGCCCAACTGCGATCTTTTCAAGGTCCAAACCATGCGGAGTTCCGAATACCGTTTCAAATCCAGCAACACCTGCTTGTGGCAGTGTCGAGAATATTCCGCCACCATCATTATTTATTGCAATGATCCTCAAGTTGGCTGAAGTGCTACCGACTAGACCGGTTAAGTCATGCAAGAAAGCTAAGTCACCAATAATTGCTGTGGCACTTTGGCGCGCTGTGGCTATTCCTAACGCAGTTGAAATATTTCCATCGATACCGGCCAAACCACGGTTAGCAAAAGTCTCAACACCGCTGCGGGCTGTTGCAAAACTCTCTAAATCTCGAATCGGACGAGAAGAAGCGATAAAGACCGTACCGGCTAATTGGCTAGCTAATTCGCGAGCGAGGGCACTTTCCGACCAATCAGAAATATCACTTACAAGTTTGGAGGTACGTTGACTGAATTTTTCCCATCGTTCGATCCACTCTTGATCAGATGGTGGTGATACGACTTTTGGAGCCGCGATAAATCGCTGATCTGCCACACGATAGGTATCGACTGTTGCCATACGTGGATCGATCACAATTTGCGATTTTGCTGAGGCAATAAGGGCGTTAATAGAGCGCGACAGTGTTGTGCGCCCAATTACAACCACTGATTCAGGGGCTAAATTCTTGCGAATAGTAGGTGAAGTCAAAAAGAGTGCGGCATGTGAA
>JBIILF010000137.1:0-2884 GCA_044232785.1 Candidatus Planktophila sp.
TTATCGCGATGACCGTCTGCGCACCTATTTTGCTTACGAAGAGCATTGGGCGTATCTGATTAGATGTCAGGAGGATGTTGCCGGCTTTGCCCTAATCCGTAAATCTGAACCAGGTACATACCTGCTCGGTGAGTTCTTTATTCAAAGCAAGTTTCGAAAGCTCGGGGTTGGTTCGCAGGCAGTAGCGTTGCTTCTTGGTGATTTTTCTGGTCACTGGCAGATTCCCTTTCAAAACGAGAACCCAAATGCAGCTAAGTTCTGGCGGCGCACAATCGCGAAATTAGGTTTCTCCGCAACCGAGAAAGAGCAGCCGGTCGAAGGTAATCCGGAGCTACCGCATGATGTTGTTTTGAACTTTACGAATTAGAGAAACTAGGACTATTAATCCAAAATTTTCTGCATCAAAACCAATGTCAGTAGCTCTCCATTTTTCTGAGCAACTTCAGTCATACGTGCTGATTCGGTAAATCCAAAGTCTGCATGTAAAGAGATTGAACCCAGGTTCTTGCTGTCGATCGCCGCGACCATTACATGTCGTTTCTCTGATCTGGCAATTTCGATTAGCTCAGTGAGAATCTTCTTACCGATACCTTGCCCTCGTTTATCGAAACGAACATGGACGCTATGTTCGACAGTGTGGTTATAGCCCTCACCAAAACGGAAGTTACCGAAAACACCGTAGCCAACAAGCTCATCATCTGAGATCGCTACCAACACGGGGAAACCATCTCTGATCTTTGCTTCAAACCATTCAATTCGCTCGGCTACTGGAACTGCGCTCTCGCGATAAATCGCATCAGAGTTAAGGATTACTTCGTTATAGATCGCAGTTATTGCCGATAAATCATCATGCTGGGCACGCCGAATATCCATCTAGCAATTCTAGGGCGCGATTCTGGCTACGAAGGTTATATTCACTTAATCGAGAACAACCTTGCTAGCCTTCTCTCGTGTTATCGCCCAAATTAAAAGATGCCCGGCTAGCGGTGACGGTCACCTTCATAACTAATGGGCTCGTAGTCGGTGCCTTCGTGGCAAGAATTCCAGATATCAAAAAAACTTTAGATATTTCAAATTCGACTTTAAGTTTATGTTTACTGGCAAGCTCACTTGGAGTATTTGCTGCGATACCTACTGCTGGCAAGTTATCAGCCAAACATGGCAGTTCGCCTGTAGCTTTTTATAGCACTTTGGCGATGGTGCTTGCTTGGACTTTGCAAAGCTTCACACTCTTCGCAGTCTGGGCATTTGCACTGACTGCATTTACCGCCGGCTATACCTTAGCCACTCAAGATGTCGCCATGAATTCACATGCCGTAACCCTCGAACATCAGAGTTCGACTCGTTTGATGAGTGTTTTTCATGGCATGTTTTCGGTCGGCGGCTTCAGTGGTGGCATCATTGGCGGAATTTGCTCGCAGCTAAATGTTAACTATCAAATTCAAACTACATCTATCTGTCTTGGTATCGCTGTCGCCGCTTTTGTTATTCGTAATTCTTGGTTGCCAGGAAGCGCTGATATTCACGAACTTAAAGAAGGCGCAAAAGTACACCGACCAGCCCTAATTTGGTTATTCGGAATATTTGGATTGTGTTCGACAATTGGTGAAGGTGCTGTCGGTGATTGGGGTGGAGTCCTAACCCGCGAAACATATGATGCATCACCGTTTGTTAGTGCAATTCCTTTTGTGGTTTTCTCAGCCACCATGATTATTGGCCGATTCTCGGGAGATCGGTTAGCCACAAAATTTGGTGCGGCAAAGATTTTAGCTGGCGGTGGATTGATCGCTTCGGTTGGTATGACTACTGGCTTATTGCTTAACTCAACTGTCGGGACCATATTCGGTTGGTTCTGGATGGGCATAGGCCTATCAGTTGCAATTCCACTTATTTTTAGCGCAGCAGGTTCGATGGCCAATAACCGCTTTGCTGGAGAAATTGCACCAGCCCAAGCAGTCGCAATGGTTTCGGGAATTTCTTACTTTGGTTTCATTGTTGGGCCACCGTTTATCGGATTTATTTCAGACGCGACATCACTTAGAACTGCGCTTTTTATACCTGCACTTCTTGCGTTATCGATTGTGGCTAGCGCGAAATTTGCAAAGAGCGCTTAATTCAAAACACTACGAAGAACTGTGTGGACGATACTGGGATCGAACCAGTGACCCCTTCCATGTCAAGGAAGTGCGCTACCGCTGCGCCAATCGTCCGGGGGTGCCTGTGAATATTACCTCAGATATCGAGGAGTTCAGAATTTCCAATTAGAAACCAGTCGGAGGTCCCGCTAGGCGAGGTCTATTTTGGCTCTAGCTATTACCGTCCATAGTCATCTTCGACTCGCTCAATATCATCTTCGCCGAAGTATGAGCCGGTCTGCACCTCTACGAAAACTACGTCAGCTAGACCCGGGTTTGAAATTCGGTGAAGGACTCCAATTTCGAATTGGACCGAATCACCGGGACCGATATTACGAATTTCACCATCGATAGTTACTTCAGGATTTCCTGAAACTATGAACCAATGTTCTGCACGTTTGGCATGACGTTGATAACTAAGCCGGCCTCCAGGTTTAACGCAGATTGTTTTTACCTTGTAATTGGGAAATTCGCCTAGGACTTCATAGTTCCCCCACGGACGATCTGATTTTTCAAGTGACATGTTGACCTTTCGATTCTTTAGTTATTTGGAATTGTCAGTACACCTAATGCTGCGCCAATTAAGCCAGCATCGGTAGTCAATTTGGCGGGCGATACTTTTAGCTGTTGTAAGAAACCGTAATGTTCTGCCTCAGATCGTATGTGCCGCATTAAGGGAGTCCAGTAGATATCACCCGCTTGTGCAACCCCACCGCCGATGACGATATGTCTAATATCTAAACTTCCGA
>JBIILF010000138.1:0-2879 GCA_044232785.1 Candidatus Planktophila sp.
TGATGGCGGCTCCAGAAATACTAAAATTGCTTCGCTACTTACTTTGCGAACTTGCTCAGCCCCTGCAATATCGATCTCAAGCATCACATTCTCGCCTCGAGAGAGCGCTTCTTCTACCTTAGCTTTGGGGGTTGCATACTTTGCACCAGCAAATTCGGCCCACTCCAGAAAATCACCATTCTCTTTACGCGATTCAAATTCTTCGTCATTAACAAAGAAATAGTCGACGCCATCTGTTTCATTATGACGCGGCGATCTCGTGGTGGCGCTGACGGAAACATAGAATTTTGAAATCTTTCGTAGTTCTTTAGCAACAGTACTTTTGCCAACTCCACCTGGCCCAGATAGCACAATTAGTTTCCCACGCTGCTTAAGTGTTGGCGCAGCAAATTCAACTAGTAGGGCCGGTAATTGTTTAGCGCCAAGCCCTTGAATTCTGCGCGTTGGAGAAATATTTAAACGCTCCATAACTGCTCGAGCTCTAACTTTTCCAACGCCCGCAATTGATTCAAGAAGTTCAAAAACCCGCATTTTTGCGACCGCTTCATCGGTTTTGGCTAATTCAAAAACTTCGTTGAGTGAATATTCACCAGACTTAACTTGCGCCTTTACTTCAGCACGCCGCTTGCGAGATGCAGCTGCCTTAGCGAGCGCTCGCGCACGATCTTCAGGCGTGAGTTGCGGTGGTTGCATAGGTTAAATCTATCGGGCTAAGAGCGGTTCACAAATCTGCGCTAGATTCTTAACGAATTCGGCTCTGCCCTGGCTCCAGAAACGCGTAATCGGGCGACCAATAACCAGATAATTGGCTCCTGCTTCTAGCGCCGCCAATGGAGTCATGGTTCGCACTTGATCATCGGCTGGCGCAGTTGGATCTACTGGACGTACGCCAGGTGTGATGATCGTTGGCGTTTGACCAATCTGGTTGCGAATCGCAGCTACTTCCATTGGCGAGCAAACAATTGCTTTCGCACCAGCTGATATCGCCAAACTCGCGAGACCAACTGCACTCTCTAATGCATCACCACGGTATCCGATTTCAGTGAGATCTTGATTGCTTAGACTGGTCAGAATAGTTACTGCAGTTATCATCGTTTCTGGTAACTCTTTGGCGGCAGCTGCAATCATCGCCGAACCGCCTGATGCATGAACTGTCAAAAATCTCGGGTTCAATGCTGAGATTGCTGCAGCAGCTTGACCAACTGTATTTGGAATATCGTGCAACTTTAAATCTAGAAAGAGATCTAAATCGTGATCGCCACATACTTCACGAACACCGGCGGCGCCAAAATTTAAATAAAACTCAAGGCCCAACTTAATCCCCGTAATATGAGGCGCAACAGCGCTAGCCCAGCTCTTGGCAACTTCTAGATCAGAAGTATCAGTAGCTAAAATTATTGGTGTTTTCATCGCACGCTACTTTCTGGGCGATGCGCAAAACCGATAGCTTCGCGCATCGAAGTAAAACCTTTATCAATCAAGATTGCTCGTAGTTCATCTTGGATCTTGATAATTGCCGTCGGATTACCAAAAGATGCGGTACCAACCGAAACCCCGCTTGCGCCAGCTAAAATCATTTCAAAAGCATCAGCACCTGATGCGACGCCACCCATTCCTAAGATCGGAACTTTCGGTAAAGCCTCATGTACTTGGTAAATCGCTCTAACTGCAATCGGGCGTATAGCCGGTCCAGATAGGCCACCGGTTCGTCCACCTAAATGAGGTCGCATGGTATTTGGATTTATCACCATGCCAAGAACTGTATTAATCAACGCTAATCCATCGGCACCTGCATCTACGACACCGCGAGCGATCGAAACAATATCGGTAACATCGGGTGAGAGTTTTGCAATGATTGGTAAATCTCCGCCAATAGTTCGGCGCACACCTTCAATTACGTGCTGAGCAGATTCGATTTGGCAGGCAAATACCAAGCCCCGATTTTCCACATTTGGGCACGAGATATTAACTTCTAGCGCTGAAATACCTGCAACACCTCGAAGCCTACGAGCTAAGGAGGCAAACTCTTCAGCTGTTTCGCCGGCGATTGAAACGATAATCCGCGCCTTTTGTTCAACTAACCAAGGAATATCGTTGGCTAGAAATGCATCAATGCCCGGACCTTGTAGCCCAATAGAATTTAACATTCCACTTGGGGTTTCAGCCATTCGTGGAGTTGCTCGTCCGGCTCGTGGTTTAGTCATGATTGATTTAGTAACTACTGCGCCCATATCGCGCAGATCAAAGAATTGAGCTAACTCTTTGCCAGAACTAGCACAACCACTTGCCGTAAAAATTGGCGAAGGAAACCAAGCGGTTCCGAGAGTTGTTGAAAAATCGAGTTGTGACATTACAACACCACTGTCTGTCCGACTAAATCCCACTCGATTGAGGCGCCATCCATGACTGGGCCATCGATGCAAGAGCGCAAGTTGCTAATTTTTCCAGATTCGTCCTTTACTGGTAGAACGCAAGTCATACAAATACCGATGCCACAAGCCATAGCTTCTTCGACGGCGCATTGATGTACTACATCTCCCCCATCAAGAATCTGAGAAATGGCTTTTAGCATTGCCATCGGACCGCAGGAATAGATAACATCAATTTGTAAATCAGTAATCAACTGAGCAATAGGTGTTGTGATCCGACCTGTTTCGCCCATTGAGCCATCTTCGGTGAAAATGCGAAGTGAATTAACGCTGCGTTTACCTTCGAGAGGCGCATAAATTTTTGCCGCAGTACTTGCGCCAAGCAACATATCTACGCGGCAGCCGCGTTCTTTAAGTACTTCAGCAAGTCCGAATAGCGGTGCTGATCCATAACCGCCACCGACTAGAAGGGCGTTAACTGTTGTAGTGGGTATTCCAAAGGCAGTTCCG
>JBIILF010000139.1:0-2826 GCA_044232785.1 Candidatus Planktophila sp.
TCTCACGTCAGGAACCAGTTGGGGTTTGGGGCGGCGAACTATTTGAAGATGGTGTGGTTATCCAAGCAAAGCGCAAAGCTGGTCGACCACGTTTGGCGGCTTAGAAAATAACTAGCTTTTCTTAATCGGTATTTCGAAAAGCTTTCGCAATCTTTTCGGCGGCACCAGAGAGTTCTGCTGGAATGATCCAGACCTTGCTTGCAGTTCCGTTGGCAATTGCTGGCAACTGCTGCAGGTACTGATAGGCAAGTACTCGATCATCTGGGTTTGCTTCATGAATTGCGTTGAAAACTTTAGCAATTGCTTCGGCCTCACCTTGAGCACGCAGCACTGCCGCTTGGGCATCGCCTTCGGCGCGCAAGATTTCACCTTGGCGTTGTCCTTCAGCGGTAAGAATTTGACTCTGCTTTTCGCCTTCAGCGGTGAGAATCACGGCCCGCTTTTCACGTTCAGCGCGCATCTGCTTTTCCATAGATTCCTGCACACTTGGCGGTGGATCAATCGCTTTTAGCTCAACTCGATTTACACGTACGCCCCATTTGCCAGTTGCTTCATCGAGGACTCCGCGCAGTGCGGCATTGATTGAATCTCGTGATGTCAGAACTTGCTCTAGATCAAGTCCACCAACAACGTTACGCAAAGTTGTTACGGTTAATTGCTCAATGCCTTGGATGTAATTTTCAATCTCATAAGTTGCTGACTTTGGATCCGTGACTTGAAAATAGATGACCGTATCAATTGAAACTACCAAGTTATCCTCAGTAATTACTGGCTGAGGTGGGAACGAGACCACTTTTTCGCGCATATCTATCAAAGGCAAGAAGCGATCAATGAATGGAATAATTATGGTTAAGCCAGCGCCTAAAGTGCGGTTATAGCGGCCTAATCTTTCGACTAGCCCAGCATTTGCTTGCGGAATAATCTTGATTGATTTAGAGAGAATTACGATGAAGACTAAAACAATTAAGATGAGACTCGCGCTTGAGATTAATGCTTCCATTGATTTCCCCTTAATTGTCCTTTGCTACCACTAAAGCGGTAGCGCCTTCGATTGAAATTACTGTTAATTGCGTATTAGAAGAAATTACCCCAACTGCAGATCTAGCTGACCAAACTTCACCATTAAGTTTTATCTGACCACCGTTTAGATCAACCTCTGTTAACGCTACTGCTGGTGCGCCGATCAACGCATCCATATTTGTAGCAAACCCAGGAACCTCTTTCTTGAGGTGCTTGAGCGCGATTGGACGTAAGAAAAGTAAGGAAAGAGTCGCAAAGAGTGCGAATGCAATACCTTGTATGGGCATTTCATAACCAAGGGCATTTGCAACCAGTGCAGCTGTTGCCGCTATTGCTAAGGATGCGAAGAGCAGATCTACGGTGAGAAGCTCAACCACAATTAAAATTACAATTACTACAGCCCACATCCAGATGGTCATTTGCGCCCCTTCTAATTTGCTGCTGTTCTTAATCTACTGGTTGCGCCAAAAACTAGATAGATGCAGGTGCGATTTCTGGGAACCAAGAGAGTGCTTCGTCGCGGAACTTGCCCTCGGCTTCTAGTTGGCAGAAAATGCCAGTAGTGCCGAGGGTTACGCGATGGATTAATACATATTCAGCTGGCAGATTTAATTGGAAACCGATCTTGGCAGTTGGATTACGGGGGTCGCCAACGCGGGCGCTCTGATCACGTAGCCATTCACGCGAGTACTTAAATACTTCGGTTCTAAGCGGCTCAACCAGCGGCACTAGATATTCGAGCACCAGATTTGGGTCGACATCAACATCGGCCATGATGAAACCATCTTTTTTGAAGCCTTCGTAGAGCGCAATTGCATCGTCATCGAGTGCATGCTTGAGCAAATTCTTCATTGGTTCTGGGAAACCATCAGGCAATCGGTTGCAAGCACCGAAGTCGAGCACGCCTAAGCGACCATCATCGAGCAAGCGGAAGTTGCCAGGGTGTGGATCTGCGTGCAACAGGCCAGCGCGATCAGGTGAGGTGAAGTGGAAACGCGCCAACTTCATGCCGGCGTTGTTGCGTTGCTCTTGGGTGCCGCTAGCAATGATTTTGGAGAGCGGAGTGCCTTCTAGCCACTCGCTAACTAATACGCGATCTGATGCCATGACAACTTTTGGAATCGCAATATCTGGATCGTTGTCATAAACCTCGGAATATTTTTGCTGTGCTTCAGCTTCGTAACGGTAATCAACTTCTTCGATGATGCGCGCACGAAGTTCTTCGAGCAGCGGTTTCATATCTAAACCGGGCATTACTAATTGGAAAATTTTGGCAAAGCGTTGAATCTGATTTAGATCTGAGATCAAAGCTTCGGCAGCGCCGGGATATTGAATCTTTACCGCAACTGCTCGGCCATCTTTCCAAGTTGCTTTATGAACTTGGCCAATAGATGCCGATGCAGTTGGTTGATCTTCGAAGTTAGCGAAGTTATCGCGCCAATCTTCGCCCAACTCTTTTGCCAAAACTTTATGAACTACTCGAGTTGGTAGCGGTGGGGCAGACTCTTGTAACTTAGTTAGCGTCTCGCGATATGGCTTAGCAATTTCTTCAGGCAACGCAGCTTCAAAAACAGAGAGCGCTTGGCCGAATTTCATCGCGCCGCCTTTTAGTTCACCTAAAACTTTAAAAACTTGTTCAGCAGTTTTCTCTTGGATCTCACTAAAGACCATGCTGCCAGATTGCCCAACTAGCTGGCGACCAAAACCAAGTGCACTACGACCCGCAATGCCGACGGGAATAGAGATCATCTTGGCGGTACGCGCCGTTGTTGATTTCGGGATCTCAGTTTCGAAGTTGCTCACTAG
>JBIILF010000009.1:0-10423 GCA_044232785.1 Candidatus Planktophila sp.
AACGCTGGAACATCAACTGCGTTGTGAAGTGCAAAAACTCCCGGGCCAGGCAAACCAGCGGCAGCTGCCAAGGAGCCAGAACGGAATCTTGCTTGTGATTGTTCGCGTTGAGTAACGCGCTTAACTGTGCGCTCGTGGTGTGCCAAAACCATAGCGCCAACAGCTGCAGTAATTAGCAGCGCCGAAATAACTTCAAACGGCCAGACATAATTACTAAAAATTAATTGAGCGAGGCCTTCAACATTGCCATTTATATTTGCATTGGCTAGTCCTACTGAATTGCGGCCCAGTGTTGCTCGGCCCAGAAGTGAAATCAAGAGTCCGCCAAAGCCAACTGATGCAGTTATGGCGATCCAACGAAGTCCCTTGATTGTTTCAGTTAGTGATTCAGAAGAATCTACTCCGACTAACATCAAAATAAAGAGGAAGAGCATCATCACGGCGCCGGTATAAACAACTATCTGCACAATGCCTAGGAAAGCTGCACCTTGGGCTATATAGAAGATCGCTAATGTGATCATTACCCACGCCAATAAAATTGCTGAATGAACAGCTTTCTTTACAGTTAACATTCCAATTGCCGAGATAACTGCCAATGGCGCCAAAATGTAGAAGAGCAGAGCTTCTGGCTTGGCGGTTTGCTCTAAAGCAAGAGCGTAATTAATCAATTGCTTACCTCCTGCGAAGGATGTGAACCTTTAATCTCGTTCTTGTAATAGTTAGTGTCAGTGGTATTTGGATACATTGGATGTGGCGGCATCAACATGCCGGCGCGAAGTGGTGCAAGTAAGTCATCTTTTTCGAAAATTAACTTCGAGCGAGTTTCATCAGCAAGTTCGTATTCATTTGTCATGGTTAGCGCACGAGTTGGACAAGCTTCGATACAGAGACCACAGAAAATACAACGCAAGTAATTGATCTGGTAAACCTGACCATAGCGCTCACCTGGTGACATTCGATGATCTTCAGTATTGGCGGCACCTTCAACATAGATGGCATCTGCCGGACAAGCCCAAGCACATAGTTCGCAACCAATGCACTTTTCTAGCCCATCGTCATAACGGTTGAGTTGATGGCGGCCATGGAAACGTTCCGCAGTTGGCTCTTTAACTTCTGGGTAGGCAACGGTGTTTACTTTCTTAAACATCGTTGCAAACGTGACCCAGAACCCTTGCATTTGAGCAAAAAGGCTCTTGGAACCATTCTGCTCAACTTGGGCAAATTCAATATCGTTTACAGAGATCTCTTTCTTATTCATCGGCTCGATGTTTTCAGACATTACTGATCCCCTCTCTTGCCGGTTGAAACATTGATGGTTGATACCTGGATTGGCAATTGTGGAACTGCGAAATCAGGTTCTGAAACATCTGCAACAGGTGCGTTCTTCTTCTTATTTTTAGCGTTCTCAAAACTGAAATTTACTAACATAACAAGTAGAACGACCACGCTGGCGAAGGCTATTGTCGCTGCTCTTGGCGCTCCATTTAGCGAAAGCACGCGCAAGGTAGCCACAATCATGATCCAAGCTAGTGAAACTGGAATCAATACTTTCCAGCCGAATTGCATGAATTGGTCGTAGCGCATACGTGGCAAAGTGCCGCGTAGCCAAACGAAAACAAAGAAGAAGAGAATAACTTTGGCGAAGAACCAGGCCATGGTGAACCAGCCACCTAGCCACCGTTCGGTAAAGCCAAGACCTGGAGGTGCCTTGTAGCCACCTAAGAATAAAGTTGTTGCAAGAGCTGAAACCGCAATGATGTTTACATATTCAGCTAAGAAGAAGAGTGCGAACTTTAGAGATGAATATTCAGTGTGGAAGCCGCCAACTAATTCGCCTTCAGCTTCAGCTAAGTCAAATGGCGCACGGTTTGTTTCGCCCACCATTGATATTGCGTAGATAACGAATGATGGGAAAAGAACAACTGCGTACCACCACTGTTGCTGGGCTGCGACAATTTCTGAAGTTGACATTGAACCGGCGTAGATAAAGACCGCGACTAAAGAAAGTCCCATAGCAATTTCGTATGAAATGACTTGAGCACTTGAACGAAGTCCGCCAAGTAGTGGGTAGGTAGAACCAGATGACCAACCCGCTAAAACAATTCCGTACACGCCAACTGATGCGATCGACAAAACGTATAAAACACCAACTGGAATATCGGTTAACTGCATCGCAGTTTCTTTTCCAAACAAAGTTACTGGACCGGAGAATGGAATTACCGCAAAGGACATAAAACAAGTTGTTACGCTAATAATTGGCGCAATGATGAAAACAACTTTGTCTGCAGCTGCCGGAATTATGTCTTCCTTAAGCGCCAACTTAACGCCATCAGCTAAAGCTTGAACCAACCCAAACGGACCAACGCGGTTTGGGCCTGAGCGCTGCTGCATGCGAGCAACAATGCGACGCTCGCCCCATACTGACATCAACGTAAGAAAGACACATAAAGCGAAGACCAGCAAGGCTTTTACGGCAATCAGCCAGCCTGGATCGCCTGCGATTAATTGAGCATTTGTCATGCTTTCACCACCGTAACTACTGCGTTATGTGCGACGCCAAGATTGGCAAGCAGTTGTGAACCAGCAGAATTGCGTGGCGCCCAAACTGCATCATCATGAATATTCTCAACTAACGCAGGCAGCATTACCCAACCTGCACTACTTGAAATTCTTAGTAGTTCGCCATCGACAACACCAAGATCGGCTGCGCGCTTTGGTGAAATTACGGCGACAGTACTACGAGCAGTTCCGGCGAGATTTTCTTCGCCCTTTTGCAGAGTTCCCAGATCTAGCAAACGGCGCCAAGAAGTAAGAACAGCTTTGTCACCAGATACCGAGTGCGCATTTGCTGCCGAAACATTTGGGGCAGCAACTTTAGCGCCATCCCAATTACCGATCGAGGCCAGCTCTTTTGCAGCATTAGCAACAGTTCCGAGTGAAATTGAATGACCTAATTCATCTGCGATCATCGAGAGAATTCTAAGATCGCTGCGATTTAGTGAATCAACTGCAATATCAAATTCGCGAGCTCGGCCTTCCCAGTTTAGGAAAGAGCCGCTCTTTTCAGTGATTGCTGCAACTGGCAGAATTACATCGGCATATTTAGTAACTTCACTAGTTGCAATCTCAAGTGAAACTACAAATGCTTTCTTTAGCGCCGCAATAGTTGCATCTGGGTTTTGGCTATCAAGTGGATCAACGCCGCCTACTAATAGCGCCTTAATATTTCCAGCATTTGCTTCCACAATAATTTGATCAGCGTTGCGACCAATCTCAGCTGGAAGTGAATCAACGTTCCAGACTGATGCAATATCTACTCGAGCAGCAGCATCAGAAACCGGACGACCGCCAGGCAATAGATTGCCGATAGCGCCAGCAGCAATAGCGCCACGTTCGCCTGCGCGACGTGGAATCCAAGCCAGCTTTGCGCCAGTGCGATCAGCTAAAGCCGCTGTAGCGCTTAATAAACCAGCACTTTCAGCAGCTCGCTCGCCTACCAAGATAACTGACTTATTTGTTAGCTCTTGAGTTGCAACTGCGGCCGCTTCTTGGCCAGGCTGAACAGAGACAAAATTAGCGCTTAGTTTTTCAACTGCTATTGATTCCTTGCTGCCAATTGAAGACACCTTCAGGCCGCGCTTCTTAAATTGTTTATTGATACGTAAGAAAACAATTGGTGATTCTTCTTCAGGTTCAAAGCCAACTAGTAACACATGATCAGCTTTATCAATATCGCGATAAGTAGTTGTGTTGTTAACTACGCGAGCAGCTAAGAATTCGCGTTCTTCGTCGGAAGAAATGCGCGCACGGAAATCAATGTCATTGGTACCAAGTGCTACGCGAGCAAACTTGCTGTAACCATAAGCATCTTCATAAGTTGCGCGGCCACCAACTAGAACTGCGGCGCCTCTACTTAAGCCAGCAGCTGCTGCTGCGATTGCTTCAGGCCACGATGCAGTAACAAGTTCGCCATTTTCATTGCGAACTTGTGGCACAGTTAAACGATCAGTAGCAGTTACATACTTAAATGCCCAGCGACCTTTATCGCAGTTCCACTCTTCATTAACTTCAGGATCATCGCCAGCAAGACGACGAAGAGTTTTACCGCGACGAACATCGGTACGTAGATCGCAACCTGATGCGCAATGTTCGCAAGCAGATGGCGTTGAAACTAAATCAAAGGGACGGGCACGGAATCGATATGAAGTTCCGGTAAGTGCGCCTACTGGGCAGATCTGAACAGTGTTGCCTGAGAAGTAAGACTTAAATGGATCTTCTTCGTAGATGCCAACTTGTTGTAGTGCTCCGCGCTCATTCAAAGTAATGAAGGCATCGCTAGCAATTTGATCTGAGAATCGAGTACAGCGAGCACAGAGAACGCAACGTTCGCGATCAAGTAAAACCGAAGATGAAATCGCAACCGGCTTTTCGAAGGTGCGCTTGGTGCCATCGAGGCGCATCTCTGGATTGCCATTAGTCATTGCTTGGTTCTGCAATGGGCACTCGCCACCCTTATCGCAAACTGGGCAATCAAGCGGGTGGTTAGCCAGCAATAGCTCCATCACACCTTTTTGTGCTTTATCAGCAACTTCCGAAGTCAATTGAGTTTTAACAATCATGCCTGGTTCAACTGGAATTGTGCAGGATGCTTGTGGCTTAGGAAATGCGCGGCCATTAATTTCAATATCAACTAAACACTGACGACAAGCACCAACTGGATCAAGCAGTGGGTGATCGCAAAAACGTGGGATTTGAATACCAAGTTTTTCAGCGGCACGAATAACTAAGGTGCCTTTTGGAACTGTAACTTCAAAGCCATCAATTACTAGGGTGATTTGCTCAACGATTACTTCGGTATCTGTTGTCACTATGCATCAGCCCCTTCAAATAGCGTGCTGGCAATTGGATCAAAAGGGCAAGAACCATTTGTTACGTGCGCAATATATTCATCGCGGAAATATTTAATCGATGAAGTGATCGGGCTAGTTGCACCATCACCAAGAGCACAGAATGAACGACCCATGATGTTGTCGCAAAGATCTAGCAACTTAGCTAAGTCTGCTTCGGTACCTTTACCGTTTTCTAGATCGCGCAGAATTTGTACCAACCACCAAGTGCCTTCGCGACATGGTGTGCACTTACCGCAGGATTCGTGCTTGTAGAACTCAGTCCAGCGAAGCACGGCGCGGACTACACAAGTTGTTTCATCAAAAATTTGTAGCGCTTTCGTGCCAAGCATCGAACCAGCACCGGCAACGCCTTCGTAATCAAGTGGCACATCAAGATGCGCATCAGTAAATAATGGAGTTGATGAACCACCGGGTGTCCAGAACTTCAGTTTGTGGCCTTTGCGGATTCCGCCAGATAGCTCAAGAATTTCGCGCAAAGTTATTCCGAGCGGTGCTTCAAATTGACCTGGGTTAGTTACGTGGCCAGATAGTGAATAAAGCGTGGTTCCTTTGCTCTTTTCAGTACCCATTGATTGATACCACTCAGCGCCGTTAGCAATAATTGCTGGTACTGAAGCGATTGATTCCACGTTATTTACAACAGTTGGGCGCGCATATAAACCAGCAATAGCTGGAAATGGCGGGCGCAAACGAGGTTGGCCGCGGAAGCCTTCGAGTGAATCAAGTAGCGCAGTTTCTTCGCCACAAATATATGCACCAGCGCCAACGTGCAGAACTAACTCGACGCCATTACCTAAGTAACCAGCAGCGTAGGCATCTTCAATTGCTTGGTTCATTCGGCGAACTACGTGAGTTACTTCGCCACGAATATAAATGAAAGCATGCTTTGCGCGAATTGCGTGTGCGGCAATTATGCAACCTTCGATAAGCACATGTGGATTAGCCATAAGCAGCGGCGTATCTTTGCAAGTACCTGGTTCGGATTCATCAGCGTTTACAACTAAGTAGTGATCCTTATTGTCGCCTTGTGGAATAAAGCCCCACTTCATGCCAGTTGGGAAACCAGCACCACCGCGACCACGTAAACCAGAATCTTTTACTAGTTGAATTACTGCATCAGGATCCATCGCAAGTGCTTTCGCAGATGCGGTGTATCCGCCATGACGTTTGTAACCTTCAATAGTGAAAGAATCTTTCTCATCCCAATGAGCAGAAAGTACTGGCGCAAGTTTTGTCATTACTTTCCTTCCTTACTTAGCTTTAAGCCGAGCAGCGTTGGCTCACCAGCTTGTACGCCTTCATTTGCTAAGCCATCATTTACTCCAGCTAGAACAGCTGATGCTTCTTTCCAAGTCACTAACTTGCTTGGGCCGCGAGTTGGCGGCTTAGGCTTTCCGGCACGCATTGAATCAACTAAATCTTTTGCTGATTGCACAGTCTGGTTGTCGTAAAACTCCCAGTTGGCCATAACTACAGGTGCGTAATCGCAAGCTGCATTACATTCAATGTGCTCAAGTGAAACTTTTCCATCGGCAGTAACGCCATCATTTTCAACGCCTAAATGCTCTTTTAAGCCCGCAAAAATTGCGTCTCCACCCATCACGGCGCATAGCGTGTTTGTACAAACGCCTACGTGGTACTCGCCTACTGGCTCGCGCTTGTACTGGGTGTAAAAGGTAGATACCGCAGTGACTTCAGCAGTTTCCAATTCGAGTAAGTGGGCAATAACTTCGATTGCTTCATTATTGATGTAACCAGTAATTGATTGACTGAAATGAAGTAACGGCATTATCGCTGAACGCTTGCGTGGATAGCGCGTAATGATGGATTCCATGACTTCTAGTTGTTCGTCGGTATATGCCATTAGCGATCAACTCCACCCATCACAGGATCAATAGATGCAACCGCGCCGATGATGTCTGCAACCATGCTGCCTTCGCACATCGCTGAAGTAGATTGCAAATTATTAAATGAAGGTTCGCGGAAGTGAACTCGATATGGACGAGTACCACCGTCAGAAACTAAGTGCACACCAAGTTCGCCACGTGGTGATTCAACAGCGGTATAAACCTGGCCAACTGGAACTCGGAAACCTTCGGTTACTAACTTGAAGTGGTGAATCAATGCTTCCATTGACTCGCCCATGATTTCGCGAATGTGATCAAGTGAATTACCCATTCCATCATTTCCGACAGCAAGCTGCGATGGCCAAGCAATCTTCTTATCTGCAACCATTACTGGCTGGCCTTCAGATTTCTCTAACTTCTCACATGCTTGTTCAATGATGCGAAGTGATTGCTCGAGTTCGGCAATACGAATCAAGAAGCGACCATAAACATCGCAAGTATCAGCAGTTACAACATCGAAGTCGTATTGCTCGTAGCCACAATATGGTTGCATCTTGCGTAAGTCCCAAGGCAATCCAGTTGAACGAAGAACTGGGCCGGTGATTCCGAGTGTTGTAGCACCAGCTAGATCTAGGTAACCAATACCTTCGGTGCGCTTCATCCAGATTGAGTTGCCGACTAATAGCTTCTCGTTATCTTTAAAGTTTTTGCGAAGTTCGGCCACAGTTTCGCGAATCTTGGCGATGGCACCCTTTGGTAGATCTTGCGCAACGCCACCTGGGCGCACATATGCCATATTCATACGTAAACCTGAAACAAGTTCGAAGATATCTAGTACGCGCTCGCGCTCGCGGAAGCAGAAAATCATTGGTGAAAGTGCGCCTAATTCAAGGGCGCCGGTGCCGAGGGCAACCATGTGAGATGAGATGCGGTTGAACTCCATCATCATCACGCGAATCTGGCTTGCGCGTTCTGGCACTTCGATCCCAAGAAGTTTTTCAACTCCTAGGCAGTAAGCAGTTTCATTAAAGATTGGTGACAAGTAATCCATGCGAGTTACGAAAGTAACGCCTTGAGTCCAGCTGCGATATTCGGTGTTCTTTTCGATACCGGTGTGCAAGTAACCGATTCCGCAACGAACTTCGGTAACTGTTTCGCCTTCAAGTTCGAGAACTAAGCGAAGTACACCGTGAGTTGATGGGTGCTGTGGCCCCATGTTTACAACAACGCGCTCTTCTTTGGCCTGACCGATTTCAGTAACTAAAGAATCCCAATCGCCACCAGTAACTGAGAAAACAGTTCCTTCGGTAGTCTCGCGAGAGGATGCGTATGGATCTACGTATGTGCTCACTTGTATGACCTACGTTCATTAGGTGGCGGAGTTGTTGCGCCTTTGTACTCAACTGGAATTCCACCGAGTGCATAATCTTTACGTTGTGGGTGTCCTTGCCAATCATCTGGCATCAAGATGCGAGTGAGACCTGGGTGACCATCGAAAATAATTCCGAACATGTCAAAAGTTTCGCGTTCATTCCAGTTGTTGCCAGCCCAAACTTCAACTAGTGAAGGAATGTGTGGATCAGAATCTGGAACACTTACTTCAAGACGAATTCGTTGATTATTTGTCATTGAAAGTAGTGGATAAACCGCATGAAGTTCGCGATTGGTGTCGGCTGGATAGTGAACGCCGCTGACTCCTAAACAATTTTCAAACTTAAGACGATCACGCAGAATCAGCGAAACTTCAACTAAACGTTCGCGCTTAATGTGCAGAGTCAATTCACCGCGATCAACAACAATGCGTTCAATTGCATCAGCAAAATCAGGGTATGCGCGCTCTAGATCATCTGTAACTTGATCAAAATAGCCACCAAATGGACGTTCAGTTGATCCTGTTGAAACTTGGCTGCGGACTAAACCGCCATAGCCAGAAGTATCACCGGTATCACTTGTTCCGAAAGAACCACGATCATTATCAATCATTACGCTAGCAAACCCTTCATTTGATGGGTTGGTAGCGCAGCTAGAGCCGCTGCTTCAACATTCTTAATTACTAATTCGCGATTTGGCCCAAGTTTTTCTACGTAAATCTGATCATGCAATTTAAGAATTGCATCCATCAACATTTCTGGGCGCGGTGGGCAACCTGGTAAATAAATATCAACCGGAACTACGTGATCGACACCTTGGACAATTGCGTAGTTGTTAAACATTCCGCCTGAAGATGCACAAGCACCCATTGCAATAACCCATTTAGGTGCTGCCATTTGATCATAAATCTGACGAAGTACTGGCGCCATCTTGTTTGAAACGCGACCTGCAACAATCATTAAATCTGCTTGACGTGGGGATGCGCGGAAAACTTCCATTCCGAAACGAGCTAAGTCGTAACGACCAGCGCCCGCTGCCATCATTTCAATTGCACAACATGCCAAACCAAATGTTGCTGGCCACAGTGAGTTCTTGCGCATGTAACCAGCAAGTTTTTCAACTGAAGTTAATAGAAAACCACTTGGTAATTTCTCTTCTAGACCCATTTAAATTAATCCCATTCCAATCCACCGCGGCGCCAAACATAGGTATAAGCAACGAAAACTGTGGCGATGAAGATTCCCATTTCAACTAAACCGAAGAGACCGAGTTGATCAAAAGTCACAGCCCATGGATAAAGGAAAACAATTTCAATATCAAAAATAATGAAGAGCATTGCAGTTAAGAAGTATTTGACTGGGAAACGACCACCTTCGGCAGCCTGTGGAGAAGGTTCTATTCCACATTCATATGCTTCGAGCTTGGCTCGGTTGTATCGAGCTGGACCGGTAACTAATGAAATGCCGACTGAAAAGATGGCAAATCCGAAGCCAATAGCCCCGATTACCAGAATCGGGATATACGGATTACTTGTTCCAGTCACGAGCGCAATCCTATTCTCGGGTGAACCCTGCTAATGACCGCTACGGCGCTACAGCGCTGTGAACTGCAACAACCCCGCCGGTTAGGTTTTGCCAGCCAACGTTTTGCCAACCAGCCTTGGTAATTCGTTCGGCCAAAGCCACTTGATTAGGCCATGCTCGAATCGATTCGGCCAAGTAAATATAGGCATCAGGATTTGAGGAAGTTTTGCGGGCGATAAAGGGCAGAGCTCGCATTAGATAATTGGTATAAATGGTACGAAACGGGCGCCAAGTAGGGGCGCTAAATTCACAGATCACGATGCGGCCACCGCTCTTGGTCACTCGCAGCATCTCGCGCAGGGCCAGATCGAAATCATTGGTATTGCGCAAGCCAAAGGAGATGGTTACGAGGTCGAATTCGCCATCTTTGAAGGGCAAATTCAAGGCATCGGCCTTAGTAAATGCCAGATGCGGGCGGGCTTTACGTCCGGCAGCAAGCATTCCTTCAGAGAAATCCGCTGGAATTACATCGGCTCCAGCCGCGGCTAGCGGCTCGGAAGATGAACCAGTGCCGGCAGCTAAATCAAGAATCTTCATGCCAGCTTTTGGCGCGATGATCGCAGTTGTCGAGCGGCGCCATGCTTTTGTGCGGCCCAAACTAAGCAGATCATTAACCAGGTCATATCGCTTGGCGACGCCATCGAACATCGCCGCTACTTCATCGGGGTCTTTATTGAGATTAGCGCGCGACATAGGTGCATTCTCTCTAAAG
>JBIILF010000140.1:0-2811 GCA_044232785.1 Candidatus Planktophila sp.
CCAGGCTCAGCAACGGTAGTCACGTAAAGGGTGTAGTCCTCGGGTGCGCTAGTTAAGGTGTTGTACTTTGCCACAAATTTATCAACTGTAATTGTGAAGGGTGGTAGTGAATTCTCATGACTGATTTGACCAAAACTGATCGTGTCATATGAAGTTGCATTATTTACAAAGCGCTCGCCTTGACTAAGAATCGCACTTCCCCGAACTCCGAATAGCCCGCCAATTAAGACACCGATTAAAATTAAAATTAGTGAGATATGAAAGAAGAGATTTCCGGTCTCGCGCAGAAAACCTTTTTCCGCAGAAAGAGATCCTTCGCTCTCCAGAATTCTAAACTTTTTCGCTCTTAACCAGTCCTTAGCAATTGATAATTCCTCGCCACTTGCAGGCCAAGATTGGAAATGTTCTAGCCGCGATAAGTTCTTTGGAGTTTTGGGCGGTAAAGCTCGAGCAGCTTTAAAATGTTCAAATGAACGTGGCAGCACACAGCCAATTAATGAGATAAAGAGCAAAATATAAATCGCGCTAAACCAAGCAGAGGAATAAACATCAAAGAGAGAAAGCCGCTCAAACCAGATAGCTAAAGTTCGATGTTTTTCAAAATAGTCAGTTACTGCCATGGGGTTCTGTGAGTTCTGTGGGATTAACGAGCCCGGAATAGCCGCTAAAGCCAGTAATAGCAGCAGAACCAGCGCAGTTCGCATGCTGGTTAATTGGCGCCAGAAATATCTAGCTAACCCAACTGCGCCTAGTTCAGGAACTTGAATTTCTTGGCTCATCAGATCACCGGCACAAAATCTGAAATTATTGAGCGCAATGAAATCATTAATTCACTCCATAGTCCCAGCAACTGAAGAACTCCGATAATAATTAGGAAACTTCCGCCAATTAACGAGATTAGATTTCCTTTGCGAACCAAGATTTTGCGTAACTTTTCAGAACGATCTAAGAAGAGCCCAGAGAGAATAAAAGGAAGGCCAAGACCAATGCAATAACCGATAGACAGTATTGCGCCACGTAGCGCAGAACTTTCTTGGAATGCCAAAGTTTGTACAGCTGCAAGTGCTGGTCCAATGCAAGGTGTCCAGCTAACGCCGAATGCAAAGCCCAACAATGGGGCACCGACTAAACCACCGAACGCAGAACTCTTCATGTGCAAAGTGCGCATGAGTGGGAATTTGCCCAGAAATATAACGCCCATCAAGATTGTTACAACACCCAATACTTGAGTAATTCCAGTCTCGTATTGCGTAATACGAGAACCGATTGTGCCGAACAGGACCCCATAGAGAACAAATGGAGCTGAAAAACCAAAGACGAATAGCGAAGATCCCAATAAAATTTTGCCTCGGCTAGAACTAAAGCCAGTTGCATAGGAAATATATCCTGGAACTAGTGGAAGTACGCACGGCGATAAGAATGAAACAAGTCCAGCCAGCATTGCTACCGGCAGAGCAACAATTAAGTAGCCTGAGAATATTTGCTCGACGACGAAGCTGCTCATTCGTTACTCACTCGTTCTATCAAATCACTTAGACTTGCCACAGTAATTGCACCAGAGATTCGAGCAGCAACTCTTCCTTGCTGATCAATAACTACGGTAGTTGGAATTGCATTAGCCGGTAGCGTGTTGCGAAAGCCCAAAAGTAAAGAATCATCAATGAAATTTGGGTATTGAACGCCTCTTTGCTTGGCAAATACTTCAGCATTGGCCAAGTTATCGCGAGTTAAAATGCCCATAAATTGCACATTCGGGTATTTCTGCGAGAGCGAAATCAAAGTTGGAATCTCGGCTCGACATGGAGAACACCAAGAAGCCCAAACATTTACTACTGCAACTTTATTCGAAGTGAAATTAAATGTACTGCCATACAAAGTGTCACCGCTGAGTTTCGGTGCTGCTTGACGGTTGCTATCCGATATAAAAGTCACTGCGCCATTTCCGGCAATGTAACTCTCTTGGGCTAAAGATGTTCCACCATTTCCGCAACCAGTTAGCGAGAGAGCGCAAACTGCTACTAGAAGAAGACGGAATAAGTTACGAGTCATTTTTTCGGCGGTAGCAAATGCTTCGCTGGTTCTGAGTAGGTAATTCCTGAAATTAAACCTTGTTCATCGAAATGCACGCTTGTTACTGATGCTAAAGAACATTCGCGCTTGCGGGGATCATGAAGCAAGCGACGACCTTCAATTGCACTTCGCAAAATCCAGATCGGCAATTGATGAGATACGCAGATTGCATCCTTGCCGTTTGCTGCTTTATGGGCGGCGAAGATTGCGGCCAACATCCGTGAAATCTGTTCTTCATACGGTTCGCCCCAAGATGGTTTCCATGGGTTATATAAATGTCGCCAAGCAGATGGATGTTTTAAAACTCCATCGCCAATACCGAAGGGCTTGCCTTCGAAAATATTTGCAGCCTCAATTAAACGCTCATCTGTGGTGATCGAAATATTATGGGCAGCAGCTATAGGTGCCGCAGTTTCTTGAGCACGTTGCAATGGTGAAACATGAAGTGCGCCGAGATCAATTGCTTTAGACCACTCACCCAAAGTTTGGGCCATGGATTGTCCTCGATCGGATAATCGCCAACCAGGTTGCCGTCCATAAAGAATCTTCTGCGGGTTCTCTACCTCGCCATGGCGAATTACGTGGACAGTTGAAGTCATACGATAAGCATAAAGCGTCGGATTTCCTCTTCTCTCGCTAAGGTAGTGACATGGCACTCACCCAAAAGCGAGCGGCCTTTTTCGATGTAGATAACACCTTGATCCACGGATCATCGCTCTACTTTCTCGGAAGAGGCATGTA
>JBIILF010000010.1:0-10364 GCA_044232785.1 Candidatus Planktophila sp.
ATACATGACATAAACAACTGTCGTTATTTTTTGTCTTTACCAAAGGAAATCAACGAGTATTAGCTTTTTTCAGTATAAATACTGAAGTTCTAATACTTCGATGAAGTATTAATTTAGAAGATGGTTATTAGAAATTTGCATGACTAAATAAGCCATCTTCTGGCATTGACTTATGGCACGCTGTTGAGTTCTCAAGGTACGGATGCGCACTGCGTCCAGGAATTTCTTCCTATTTTCAGGGCAGACTCGCAAATCTAGTGCATAGACGCTCACGCGGTCAAACCGCGCTGCATCCAGCCTATTTCTGCGGGAATTTCTATGCTGTTCGGCCTAAATCGTCCGTTTCACAGCAAGGAGCGTAACTATAGGCAGTAGAACTGGGCAGGTCAAATCGGCTAAGCGCAATTTGCTGAGGCGTAGGACACAGGAATGGACATTGAACTCGATAATGAAAAAAGCCCTAAAACCATTGATTTATAAGGGTTTCAGGGCTTTATTCGTAAACTAAGAGCTTTAGAAAATCGCCTTCGCCGGGGCCAATTCTGGCGGGCTGGGGCGATCCGAGGGGCTAGTCGATCAGTTCGACAGCGGCCAGATCGCGCTTTCCTTTACGTAAAACTGCATATTTACCGCATAAAAAGTCAGATTCTGCGAGAGCAAAATCTTCGGCCGCAACCTTGGCGTTATTTAAGTAAGCGCCACTCTCTTTAACAATGCGACGAGCCGCAGACTTTGAATCAACAACACCAGTGGCTGCTAATAAATCAACCCATGTTGGCATTGGCTCACTGCGTTTAACTGTTGTGCGCGGTAATTCTGAAAGAGCTGCAGTAAGTGTTGCTTCATCTAACTCTGAAAGTTCACCTTGTCCGAATAACGCACGAGCTGCGGATTCAACGCGATCGCAAATCTCTGATGAGTGAACGAGCGAAGTTAATTCGCGAGCTAATTCACGGTGTGCGGTGCGGGCACCAGGATTTTCGTTGTGAGCTTTTTCAAGTTCTACAATTTCAGCCTGTGTTTTGAAAGAGAAAACTTTTAGGAAATTAATTACATCTTTATCATCTGTGTTCAACCAATATTGGAAGAATGCATAAGGCGATGTCATCTCTGGATCAAGCCACACACTGCCGCCAGCAGTCTTGCCGAACTTAGTTCCATCGGCCTTGGTTAACAATGGAATAGTTAAAGCGTGCGCACTGCCTTGATCTACTTTACGAATCAGATCGAGACCGGCAACAATATTTCCCCATTGATCAGAGCCACCCATTTGCAGCGTGCAATTGTGACGACGGAATAGCTCTAAATAATCGTAAGCTTGCAGAACAGAATATGAGAATTCGGTATAGGAAATACCACCCGCTTCGAGGCGAGCTGACACTGAATCTTTAGAAAGCATCTGATTAACGCTGAAATGTTTTCCAATGTCACGTAAGAATTCAATGGCAGATAGCGGTGAAGTCCAGTCCAGGTTATTAGCCATAATCGCAGCATTCTTGGGTGCGTTGAAATCTAAGTACTGCGAGAGTTGAGTTTTGATTCGCTCTACCCAATTAGCAACGGTGTCAGTAGTGTTTAAAACGCGTTCTTCGTTCTTGCCACTTGGATCACCAACTAGGCCAGTAGCGCCGCCAACTAGAGCGATTGGTGTATGCCCTGCCAACTGAAAACGTCGCAAAACCAATAGAACAACTAGGTTTCCAACATGCATACTCGGCGCAGTCGGATCAAAGCCGATATACAAAGTCGTTGGCTTCTTAAGGGACTCGGTTAAAGCGGCCTCATCTGTACTTTGGGCGATCAGTCCACGCCAACGTAAATCTTCTAAGAGCTCAGATTTCATGCGCTCATCATGCCCGAAAAGGCAGCGGCACGGCTGCTAATTAACTTAGCGAATTGCGAGTTCTTAGCCGTTAAATCTTTAAGCTGGTTTGCTACTTCGGCTGGCGCTGTTCCACCTGCAGTGGTTCGTGAATTCAATGCGCCGGCCACAGTAAGAACTTCTCGGACTCCCCCAGTTAATGACGGATGGATTACCAGCAATTCAGCATCTGTTAATTCATGAAGTTCGCGATTTGTTTTTTCACAAAGTGCAACGCATGCGCCAGCTGATTCGTGGGCTTGCGAGAATGGAATGTGAGCACGCACTAAGTAATCAGCAATCTCGGTTGCGAGTGAAAACCCAGTTGGTGCAGCAGCGGCCATCTTCGCACGATCGAATTCAGTAGTCGCGATCATTCCAGAAACTGCTGGCAACAAAATCAACAAAGTTTCGATGCTATCGAATAGCGGTTCTTTATCTTCTTGCAAATCACGGTTGTAGGCAAAGGGCAGACCTTTTAACATAGTCATCACGCCAGTTAGGTTCCCAATTAGGCGACCAGCTTTTCCGCGAGCAAGTTCGGCAATATCAGGATTCTTTTTCTGCGGCATGATTGATGAACCAGTTGAGTATGCATCGGCTACTTTGGCCCAGCCAAATTCAGTGGTAGCCAAAATGCACCATTCCTCGCCGATGCGCGATAGATGAACGCCGACAGTGGCCAAAATATAAAGCGCTTCGGAAACAAAATCACGATCACTCACACCATCAATGCTGTTGCTTGCAGATTCGGCGAAACCTAAATCAGTTGCAGTTGCTTTCGGATTTAGCGGCAATGATGAACCGGCAAGTGCGCCAGATCCAAGTGGGCTCACTGACGTTCGAGTTAGCCAATCGCTGATACGACTTAGGTCACGTTGAAATGCGTGGGCATGTTTAGCGATCTCATGACCGAAAATCACTGGTTGCGCATGCTGTAAATGTGTAAATCCGGGCGCCGGCGCATCGGAATACTCCGCCGCCTTTGCAATGATTACTTCGCACAAACTTGTTAATTGTTCAGCGACAGCCAACATATGATCGATTGCATATAAACGTAAATCTGTGGCAACTTGATCATTGCGTGAACGGCCTGCGCGAATTGCTCCCCCAACGGCACCGATCTTCTCGGTTAAGCCACGTTCTAGGGCGCTATGAACATCTTCATCTGATTCAATCGGGGCGAACTTTCCACTAATAACTTCTACTTGAAGTTCTTTCAACGCGCTACGCAACTTTGAAACCGTATCGGCCGGAAGCAATTCTGAACTTTCCAGGACAGCCAAATGGGCAAGGGATGAACGAAGGTCATAAGGCGCTAACCGCCAATCAAATTGCACGCTGCGAGATAACGCAAAGAGGGCGTCGCTAGGACCATCAGCAAATCTGCCGCCCCATAGAGTCGCACCAGTTTGGGTTGGCTCGGTGCTCATCACTTACCTCCGCTTTTTGAGTTGGCTAATCCTAAGATCTTCTTTGCTAATGCTGCCCCGCCTGTTGCTGTGTCGGCTACGACAATCACAGTGTCATCGCCAGCAACTGTGCCGATAGCTGATGAAAGCTTGCCAGACTGCGAAAGACCATCGATCGCACTTGCCAACATTTGAGCCGCTGCAATTGGGGTTCGAATAACTACTAAATTTCCGCTAGGCGTCGCAGTCAAAACTAGCTCGCTGGGAAATGAACTCTTTGTCGAAATTGGTTGTGAATCAGTTAGGGCATAAACCATTTCGCCATCATTGTTGCGAACTCTGATTGCGCCAATATCATCAAGATCGCGACTAGCAGTGCCCTGCGTAACGATAACTCCCTGCTTCTTTAAAGCTTTAACTAAGTCGCTTTGGGAAGCGATCTTTCCGCCAGCGATCAGCTTCGAAACTAGCGACTTACGGGCATTGGCACTATTTGCGTTCATGCGTGCACCAATGTTCCGCCACTACCAGCAAGGGCTAACAATAAATTATCGGCACTGTTGCCATCAATAATTCTTACGGCAGTTGCTCCGGCCGCAATCGCAGCCAAACAAGCTGCAACTTTTGGCGCCATTCCACCTTGGAAATCATTCTTCATGGTCGCTAATTCGGTTGCTGAAATTTCGGAAATAATTGAAGCTGGATCTGGAAAATTGCGATAGATACCAGAAACATCGGTGAGCACAATTAGCGATTCAGCTTTGAGCTCGCCAGCGATTGCTGCAGCGGCCAAATCAGCATTCACATTTAAACCATTATCGGCACCGATCTCATTGGCCAGCGGTGAAATCACTGGGGTGAATTTTTCCTCAAGTAGCGATTCGATTAACTCGGTATCTACTTTGATAACTTCGCCGACTAGCCCGAGCTCGGCAGGCGTGCCATCAACAATCTGGTTCATTCGAATACCTTGCAAGGTATTTCCATCACGACCAGAAATGCCTGCCGCATTAACACCTGCCTTGCGCAAGTTCGAGACAACCGATGCGCATACTTCTCCAGCCAGGACGCTCTGCACGATCTCAAAAATCTCAGGCGTTGTCACCCGAAAGCCACCAATACTTTGACTTTGGATACCGGCAGCTAAAAGCGCAGCATCTATTTGTGGGCCGCCGCCATGCACAATTACTAATTCGATTCCTTCGTGAACAGCAGCCGCGATTGTCCGAGCGAATGCGCCACTCTCATCTTTCATGGCATGACCGCCATATTTTATGACTATCAAACCCCTAGCCCCGATACTTGGAGGCCGGAATTTTCCGGCAAACCACAAATTAGATTTGCGTTTTGAATAGCTTGACCAGCAGCGCCTTTGCCTAAGTTATCGATCGCTGCCGAAACGATTAGACGATTGGTATGTGCATCTACGGCTACTTGTAAGTGCACGTGATTGCTGCCAATTACAGAATTAGTTTTAGGCATTTGTCCAAGCGGCAGGACCGTGACAAACTCATCATTTGCATAAGTCTTGGTATAAAGCGCATGCATGCTTTCAGTTGAAGCGGTTGCAGTTAATTTTGCAGTAACGGTGCTCAGGATCCCACGCGGCATTGGAGCAAGTATTGGCGTGAAAGATATTTTGACCTCAATGCCGGCGACAACTGTAAGGGCTTCCTCAATTTCCGGAGTGTGTTGATGTACTCCCCCGAATTTATATGAAGAAAGTGAGCCCATAACTTCACTGCCCAATAAATTTACTTTGGCGCTTCGGCCCGCACCAGTTGTACCTGAGGCTGCCACGACCACAATGTCACGGGTATCAACTAATCCAAGAGCCGGTGCGATAGCAAGTGATATTGAAGTTGCGTAACAACCTGGGTTTGCTACACGAGTAGATTTCTTGATTTGTTCACGTTTGCCTGAGAGTTCTGGCAATCCATATGTCCAAGTACCAGCATGATCCCCGCCGTAGTACTTAACCCACTGATCGGCACTGGTTAATCTGAAGTCGGCACCCAAATCTACAATTTTGATCGCTGGATCTAATTGCGCAATCAAGGCCGCAGATTCCCCATGTGGCAGAGCAAGAAAGACCAACTCGCAGGCATTTACTTTAGCTAAGTCGAATTTTTCAAAGCGACGATCGCCAAGTTTGACCAGTTGAGGCGCAACCGACGAGATGAGTTCGCCGGCATTGGAATGCGCCGTAATTACGCTCACTTCAAATTTAGGATGCTCAAGTAAAAGGCGGAGAAGCTCAGTTCCGGCATAGCCACTAGCGCCGACGATCGCAGTTTTCATAGGAATAATTATGCAGGTTTATGCATAATTATGCAACTCTAAGAACGAACTGTAGCCCCGTACAGTTTTGCCGCATTTGCCACAGCTGCTTCGCGGGCGGCAGTTATTTCCTCGCCAGTAAGCGTGCGATCCGGGGCTCGGAACGAGAGGGTAAATGCCAATGAGATCTTGCCATCGCCGATCTTGTCGTAACGATCGAAGAGCACGATTGATTCGAGCAGCTCCCCTGCCCCATCAACTAAAGACTTTTCAAGAGCAGCCGCTGAGACTTCCGCGTTAACAACAAGTGCTACGTCTTGCACGGCAATAGGCATCGAGCCGATTACAGCGGCCCTAACGGTGTTGCTCGCAGGAAGTGCATCAAGATTGATTACCAGAGCGCAAGAACGTGGCGGTAACCCAAACTCAGAACAGACACGCGGATGAAGCTCGCCAGCATGTGCGACTGCTTTGCCATCAACTAATAGTTCGGCGCAACGACCTGGATGCCATGGCGCAAAATCTGATCGCTCAACTGTGTACGACAACCCGCAAAGATCTAGCACCGTTTGAGCTTCTGCAATCGCATCAGCCCATTCATATGCACGAGCTTTGGTGCGCCAATTATCACCAGTTGTTTTACCAACAAAAATTGCACCCAAGTGAATCGGTTGTGGCGGCACGCTATCGAAAATTGCTTTGATCGTTGCCGCATCAGGTTTCTTGCCTAGTGGTGGAAATAAACCATCAACTAATTTTGTGGTGTTACGGAAAATTGCGCCAATTTCAAAGAGTGCGAAATCGCGAGCGCCGCGAGAAAGATTTCGCTGAGCAGCGCCGATTAAGCCAGGGATTAAATGTGTGCGCATTAACGGTGTTTCTTCTGACATTGGATTAGCAATTCGGAAAGTAGCTGCGCGTTCGCCAGTGTAATTAAGCGCTTTCATTGTGGCTTCAGCGACAAATGGGAAATTCTGAACTTCAATTAATCCGCGAGCAGCAAGAGCTGCCGCAATGGTGCGACGACGCTGTTGCACTGGCGTTAGCGTTGCAGCGTATGGACTACGTGGCAGCACTGACGGGATTTGGTCGTAGCCAATAATGCGAGCGACTTCCTCAACTAGATCTGCTGGAATTTGCAGATCGCTACGCCATGAAGGTGGATCAACTTGCCAGTTTTTAGTATCAACATCGCAACCAACCGTTTGCAGAGCCTTTGCAATAGCCTCGTCTGAAAGATCAGTGCCTAAACGATCGTTTACATACTTTGGATCAAGGGCGATGATCGCTGGATATCTTTCTTCCCCGGCTTTGGAAGTGCCCAAGTAAGTTGCGCCACCTAAAGAGATCATAAGTTCAGCCGCGCGAGCTGAGGCAAGTTCAGCCAACGAAGGATCTACGCCGCGTTCTAAGCGACGAGAAGCTTCAGTTGAAAGTTTATGACGACGAGAATTCTTGGCAATTGCAATCGGCTCAAAGCGAACCGCTTCAATCGCAATCGTTGTGGTGTTATCAGTAATCTCAGAATCAAGACCACCCATCGTTCCAGCCAGGGCAAGAACTTGCTTACCGTCACGGACCACTAAATCAGAACTAGCTAAAACACGCTCTTGATTATCCAGCGTCTTGAACTTAGCTTTATCTGCCGCATAAGTAATCTCTAAACCATCAATAATTTTTGCACGATCGAAAGCGTGCAGTGGTTGACCTAGCTCGATCATTACATAGTTCGTAACATCTACCGCTAACGAGATCGAACGCATGCCTACTTTTTCAACCCGGCGACTTAGCCAGATTGGCGAGGCTACTTTAGGATTGAAATTATCAAGTGAGCGTAGATAAGCAACCATGGCGCCATCAGAGATCTTTATCGGTGTTGCGCCACTAATCTCTTTGAACTCAAGAGACTTGGCATGTGTGATCGGGTCAATAAAGTTCAACTCAAGTGCCCCAGCTATTTCGCGAGCCGCACCACGAATACTTAGGGCATAGCCCCGATCAGGATTTACTGCGATGTCAAAGATAGTGTCATTGATTTGTAGAAGCTCGATCGCGTTATCGCCAACTTTGGCTGCATCCTCAGCCAGCACAATAATTCCGGAATGATCATCACCTAAACCGAGCTCTTTGGAAGAGCAGATCATGCCGTTACTGGTTTTGCCATAGGTTTCGCGTGCGCTGATTGCGAAATCTCCAGGAAGTATCGCTCCTGGCAACGCTGCAATAACTAAATCATTTACTGCGAAATTACGGGCACCGCAAATAACAAAACGGGTCTGCCCTTCGTTGCAATCTAATTCAACATAGCGAATAGGTTTCTTATGCTCGGCTAGCTCTTCGATTGCGATCACTCGAGCAACCACAAGCGGGCCAGTTAAGTCAGCACCTTGCTTGATTACTTCCTCAATTTCAAAGCCAACCCGAACAAATGCATCTGCAATAGTTTCGTCGGAAACGCCAGATAGATCAACGAAATCATTTACCCAAGAGCGTGGAATTAGCATTAGAGACCAACTCCAAACTGACGCGTGAAACGCAAATCGCCTTCAACAATTTCGTGTAGATCGGTGATTCCGTGGCGCACCATTAACGTGCGCTCAAGACCCATGCCGAATGCAAACCCACTGAATTCTTTGGTGTCGACGCCACATGTTTCGAGCACCTTTGGATTAACCATTCCACAGCCGCCCCATTCAATCCAGCGACCATTGAAGAAAACGTCGACTTCGGCGCTTGGCTCAGTAAATGGGAAGAAGGATGGACGCAAACGTGTTGTGACATCAGGACCAAACATATGGCGGGCAAAATTATCAAGTGTGCCCTTTAAATGCGCCATTGAAATTCCGCGGTCAACAACTAAACCTTCGACTTGATGAAATACCGGGCTGTGCGTTGCATCTAATTCATCGGCACGAAAAGTGCGACCTGGCGAGATGATGTAAATCGGTGGTTCGCTGGTGAGCATCGAACGGATCTGAAGCGGTGAAGTTTGGGTACGCAAAACTAATCCAGCACTTAGCGGCTCAACGAAGAAAGTATCTTGCATCGTACGAGCCGGATGATCAGCTGGAATATTTAGCGCATCAAAGTTAAGCCAACTTGATTCAAGTTCTGGGCCTTCAACGACTGAATATCCCTGGGCTAAAAAGAAATCACTAATGTCATTCTTGATAATCGTGATTGGGTGGAGTCCCCCAGCAGGCGTGAGTTTTGCCGGCAAAGTAATATCTACAACTTCTTCTAACAAAATTTTCTGATCGCGCGCTATCTCTAAACGTGCTGTGTCATCGGCTAGCGCTGTTGCTATCGCTGCCTTGGCTTCGCCAATAACTTTTCCAAATGAGGCTTTTTCGTCAGCCGATAGCGAACCTAATCCCCGACTAGCTAAAGAGATCGGAGCTTTGTCGCCAGTATGGGCTAAGCGAGCCGCTTTGAGTTCATCGAGGTCGTTAGCCGCTGCAAATGCCAACTTGGCAGCGCTGACCCATTCGTTGATTTCTTGCGGATTCATATCGGTAAGTCTACTTGGTCGACTTTACTTATCGTCGGCAATTCTTGCCGTTAACTCGTATAAAACTATCGAAACAGCCGCTGAAAGATTAAGGCTTTCGGCATTGCCAGCCATTGGAATAGCTAGCGCCTGCGTTGCTGCAGGTACTTCTAGATCGCTTAGGCCACGGGCTTCATTTCCAAAAATCAAAACCGTATTTTCATTAATCGAGAAATTTCGGATTGATTTTTTACCATCTGCAGACAGAGTCGCGAAGCTCAGATTTGGAATAGTTGTTTGCAATAACTCAAGTGAAACTCGCTCGAAAATCGGTAGGTGCCAAAGTGATCCGGCAGTTGAACGAACCACTTTAGGTGAATACATATCAACGCTACCTGGAGACGTGATTACCGCTGTGGCGCCAAGTGCATCGGCTGAACGCAGAATTGTGCCGGCATTTCCAGGGTCTTGAATCTCGTGCAAGTAAAGCAATATTGATTTTCCGGATAATTTCAAAGTTTCTAATTGAGGATTCGGAATTTTGCAGATAGCCAGAATTCCTTGTGGCGAGATCGTTTCACTCATCGCCTTCATGACTGGCTCGGTTACATCTTCACACTTAAATTTTGATAAATCGATTTGATCGCTCTCTAGTCGAGAACGCCCATTTGCAGTCAAATATAAAACATCGACTTGATCAACGGCTTTAGCCTTAATTGCTTCGCGCACAAACTGCGCACCTTCGGCCACATAACGCGCACTCTCGCGACGCTCTTTTGCACCCTTAGAACTGATAAGAGCCTTCACTCGCGCGATATGTGGCGAGTGAAGGCTCTCGATCATTACTTCTAGTTTCGATTAACGAATTAAAGTGCAGCTAAAGTCTTGCGAGCAACTTCAACTAGCGCCTTGAAAGTCGCTGGGTCGTTAGTTGCAAGCTCTGAAAGTAAACGGCGATCAACTTCAACGCCAGATTCCTTTAGACCTTGGATTAAACGGTTATAAGTAAGACCGTTTTCACGTGCTGCTGCATTGATGCGCTGGATCCAGAGGCGACGGAAATCGCCTTTCTTATCCTTGCGATCATTAAAGGCATAAACCATTGAGTGCGTAACTTGCTCTTTCGCCTTTGTGAAAAGACGTGAACGTTGTCCGCGGTAACCGCTAGCACGTTCTAGAGTTGTACGACGCTTCTTGGCTGCGTGGACTCCGCGCTTTACTCTCATTTAAGTGCTCCTTACTTCAAACCAAGCATGCGCTTGGCTGTTGTTGCAACGGTTGGCTTAGCTGCGGACTCAGTGCTCAAACGTCGGGTAAGACG
>JBIILF010000141.1:0-2761 GCA_044232785.1 Candidatus Planktophila sp.
TTCATATTCAACACATGACGAACCAATGATTCCGATTTACATCTTTTACTCAATGTTTGGTTTCCAACGCACCGGCGATGCTTTCTGGGCAGCAGCTGATCAATTAGTCCGTGGTTTCGTAGTCGGCGCAACTGCTGGTCGCACAACGCTAAACGGTGAAGGTCTGCAGCACGAAGATGGTCATTCGCATTTACTTGCATCAACTAACCCAGCGATCGTCTCTTATGACCCAGCTTTCGGATTCGAACTAGGCCATATTGTTAAGGATGGTTTGCGTCGTATGTATGGCGAAAACAGTGAGAATATTTATTACTATCTAACTGTCTATAACGAGCCATACATGCAGCCTGCTGAGCCGGAAAACCTTGATGTAGAGGGCTTATTAAAGGGTCTTTACCTCTACGCTCCTGCTGAAATTCGCAGTAAGAAGAAAGCACAGATCCTGGCTTCAGGTGTCGGCGTTAACTGGGCACTGAAAGCACAGAAGTTGCTTGCCGAAGATTGGGGCGTTGCTGCTTCAGTTTGGTCTGTTACTTCATGGAATGAACTTCGTCGCGATGGTTTAGAAACAGATAGCCATAACTTGTTGCACCCAAGTGATAACAAGCAAGCGTATGTAACTAAGAAGTTAGCTAGCGCTGAAGGACCAGTAGTTGCCGTAAGTGATTTCATGCGCGCAGTTCAAGATCAAATTGCGCCTTGGGTTCCAGGTCAATTCTCATCCCTTGGTACCGATGGCTTTGGTTTATCAGATACTCGCGGAGCGCTTCGTCGCCACTTTAAGGTAGATGCTGAATCAATCGTGGTTGCCACATTGCAACAACTTGCAAAGCAAGGCGAGGTAAAAGCCAAGACAGTGCAAGAAGCAATTGATAAGTATCAGATCAACGATGTGACTGCAGCCGAGGCTGGCAACACCGAGGGTTCGGGTTGATCGGCCGCGTTGCAATCACCGATATCTCCCCCACAATTTACTTTGGCGGAGAATTCACTCCTGTAAAGGCAATTGTTAATGAAGAAATTTTAGTCAGCGCAACTGTCGCGGGCGAAGGCCATGACTACCCAACAGTTCAGGTAGTTACTCGTGATAGCAAAGGTAAAGAGTTAACTCGCGCTAAAGCTATTGAACGTAACCCAGGCACTGATCGCTATGAAGCGGCGATTGCGCTATCAAAACAAGGTAACTTCACTTTTGAGATCGAAGCTTCGATAGTTACTCAGTACCGCACTGTCACTACCAATTCCCCTTTATTCCCAGTTTATGTTGAACGTGAGCGAGCACTAGTTGGCGCTTGGTATGAATTTTTTCCACGTAGCGAAGGTGCAATTATCAATAAAGATGGCACCTTTAAAAGTGGAGATTTCGGTACGGCCACAAAGCGGCTAAAAGCAGTCAAAGATATGGGTTTCGACGTCCTGTACATCCCGCCCATCCATCCAATTGGAATCTCGCATCGCAAGGGCCCAAATAACACTTTAACTGCTGGTCCAAGTGACCCGGGTGTTCCATGGGGTATTGGAAATTCTGATGGCGGCCATGATGCCATTAATCCAGCACTTGGCACCATGAAAGATTTTGAACAGTTTGTTAAAGCTGCAAATAAATTAGAGTTGGAAGTTGCCTTAGATCTCGCGCTACAAACTTCGCCTGATCACCCATGGGTCAAAGAACATCCAAAATGGTTTAACTATCGCGCTGATGGCACGATCGCTTATGCCGAGAATCCGCCAAAGAAGTACCAAGATATCTACCCGATTAATTTCGATGATGATTTCGACGGTCTAGTCGCTGAGGTTTATCGCATCTGTGAACTTTGGATTAGCAAAGGCGTGACTATTTTCCGTGTTGATAATCCACACACTAAGCCAGTTCTTTTCTGGCAAACCTTGATTGCAAAAGTAAATGCGAAATATCCAGAAATAGTTTTCTTAGCTGAAGCTTTCACAAAACCAGCCATGATGCATGCGCTTGGTAAAGCTGGATTTCAGCAGTCTTATACCTACTTCACATGGCGCACGACAAAACATGAGCTAACTGAATATGGCAATGAAGTTTCACATCAAACTAGTTCTTTCTTCCGCCCAAACTTCTGGGTTAATACGCCAGATATCTTGCCATTTCATTTGCAAAGCGGAAACCCGGCCATGTTCGCACTTCGCGCAGTTTTAGCATCAACGATGGCGCCTTCCTGGGGCATGTATGCCGGTTATGAACTCTTTGAACACCGCGTTTTAAGTGAAGGCCGCGAAGAATATTTAGATTCTGAGAAGTATCAGATTAAGGTGCGCGATTGGGAAGGCGCAAAACAATCACTAGTGCCGCTAGTTACTAAGTTAAATAAGATTCGTAATGCCAATCGCGCTTTACAACGTTTGCGCAATCTACATTTCCACCAGACAGATAATGAGGCAGTAATCGCTTATTCCAAGCGTGATGGCGACAATCTAGTGCTGGTTATTCTTAACCTTGACCCTTCAAATGCTCAAGCCACTGTGGTTCACTGGAACATGGATTTACTAGGTCTAACTGGCGATTCTTTCGTAGTAGATGATCAGTTAACTGGAAATTCTTTCAATTGGACCCGCGATAGTTTTGTCAGCCTTGATCCAAGAAGCGATTACAACAATGTGGCTCACATTGCCACGGTGCGAATCTCTTAACCAATGAAACTCTTTCGCCGCAAACCCCAGGTAGTTCCAAATCAGCCTGGTGCGTTGGGCGAATTTGATCTCTACTTGATAGCCGAAGGCCGTCACGAAG
>JBIILF010000142.1:0-2751 GCA_044232785.1 Candidatus Planktophila sp.
ATCTGCTACCTCGGCATTAGTTCGGCGAGTGAAGATATCTACTTGTACCCCGGTTGCCGCCATTCGCTCGGCGCTTTCAACAACATAAATATTCATGCCGCCAGCATCGCCAATTCCTGGTTGATCCAGGGGCGAGGTATGCACCATCAAGGTGGCGATACGAGCTGTCATGGTTTAAGGGTAACGCTGATTAAAAGGTAGCGCTAAGTGAGCCCACTAGGGTTCCACCGCCAAGCACATCAATATTTTCGTCCTCGATCGTGATGCCAAATTTTGTGAGAGCAGCTTTCATCATTGGACCATTTGCACGGGCTGCGCCATCAGCGATCTTCCAGGCGATTGCGCTGCCATCAGGTAAAGATGCCAGCATCACGCTCTCGGCGCCGCCTTTTACAAAGAGTCCAGCAACTGCACGCATCATGCGAGTATCAAAAGCACCTTCAGCCAAAATCATCTCTGGATGCTTTAGGCAGGCGTTAATTACTTTTGTAAATACCGGGTCATGATTTATCCGCATATTTCGCGCAGCTACTGCAATTGATCGAGTGCTCATCGAAAAGAGTGGTGCTCCACAACCATCGACACTTACGCGATTAATTGGTTGCCCAGTTAATTCAGTTATTTCTTTTGCAATTGCAATTTGAAGTGGATGGCCAACATCAAGGTAATTCTTAATATCCCAGTCGTTGGCAATACATGTGGCCAACATTCCGGCGTGTTTGCCGCTGCAATTTGCGGCTAATCGCGTTGCTGGTTTTGCACCCCATGCAATACGTGCTTCATGATCAATTGGGCGATCTGGAGTGTTCTGTAAATCCGCATCAGTTAGCCCAACAGTTTGTAAAATTTCTAAAGCAACTTCTTGATGACGAGCAGTGCCACCATGACTCGCACAAACTAAGGCGAGTTGCTCTTCATTTAAAGTTAATCCTGAGCGCACCATTGCTGCGGCTTGTAAAGATTTAATCGCCGAACGTGGATACATTTCAGCATCAACATCACCTAGTATTAATAAATCAGTTCCGTCAGAGTTAATCAGAATTAAATGACCACTATGGGTTGACTCAACTAAACCGCTACGGACTAACTCTGCGAGAACTGCGCTCATAACTAGTCGACAGAGCGTGGGCTAGTTGACCAAATATGCGCTTGCAGCGTTTGTCCTTCAGCTGCCATGTCATATGCGTAGAAAAGTTCGCCTTCCACTAAGCCATACAAGCGAACTCCGGCGGTAACAATTTTTGCACTCGGTGCCGAATAACCTTGATCCATTGCTAATTGAATTTTTGGTCCATCAAAATGTCCAAGCCAGCCTTCGGTAATTCCAGTGTTATGCGAGATGACAACTTCCAGCACATTATTTGGCTTTATCCGCCAAAATCCTGCTTCGCTTGCACCTGGACGAATAATTTCGCCATCTTCATCAACTATCCAAGAGCGGGAAAAGTAATTTAAAAAGGGGCGCCCATCATGATTAAAAACTGTTTCGGAGATAAATTGAAAAGGTTTAATCGTTGGGTATTCGCCATGACCTTTGCCGCGCCAAGTACCAACTAGCCAAGCTAGCGGATTTAAATCTGGGTGCAGCCCTTCGGGAATTGTAAAAACCATTATCGACCAGTTCGCTTTCTGCTATCTCGGTAACGAGCACTTTCAGGGTCTCTGCGGCTGGTAAATGCAAAGATCAATAATCCGGCGCCAATTACTATTGAAATTAGGCCAAGGAGAATTGAGGTTAAGAGCTCCATACCTTGAAGTCTATCGGTTACTTATAGCTTTCTTACGGCCCACATGATCGCGAGCCCTGCCACTAAGGTAATAAGTAATTGCCCAAGCAAGTCCATTAACTTATTTTCCTGCGACGATCTCTTCTTGTGCTGCTGGGATTCCAGATACCGAGAGCGTCGCATCTAGTGGGGTATTTCGTTTTACCACTGCGAGCGCAATTGGCCCTAATTCATGATGTCTAGCTACGGTTCCTAGAAAGCCAACTACTACCCCATCGTTTTCTACCGGGCTGCCCACTTTAGGAAAATTAACTTCGGTGCCATCTAAATGCAGCATCACCAATCGTCGTGGTGGGTTTCCTAAATTATTAATTTTGGCAACAGTCTCTTGGCCTCGATAGCAACCCTTATTTAAATGAACAGCGCTATTTAATAGGCCTAGCTCGTTAGGAATAGATTTGTGATCAGTTTCAAAACCAATTCGTGGCAAGCCCGCAGCTACGCGCATTGCATCAAGTGCCCAGGTGCCAACTTGAGTTGCGACTGAATTAAATGTCTCGACCATATTTGATAACTCTGCGCGCGGTACTAGCGCATACGGGCCGCCGATTTCATCCATCTTGCCGGGAGCACGTAGCACTGCATATTCGGCAGTTGCATTTTTAATCTCAACTTGTGCTCGAAATTTCATTTTCTCAAGGTGTGAAATTAAATCAGCACTTCGGCCAGGGTTTACAACGATCCAAGTAGTTTCGCCATCATCTACTAGGAAAAATTGATGTTCGATCCGGCCGTTCGGATCTAAAATCAAAGCGTGTTGCCATTGGCCAGCCAATAAATTTTCATGATCTTGGGTAGTTAATAAATGTAACCAAGTTAAACGCTCAGGACCAGATAATGAAATAACTTCATGATGTGAGAGATCGGCCCAAGCTGTTCCTGCTTCGAGAGCGCGTTGTTCTTTTACTGGATCACCAAAATGCCAAATAGCACCTTTATCTGGGCCTTCTTCAACTAGAACGGC
>JBIILF010000143.1:0-2729 GCA_044232785.1 Candidatus Planktophila sp.
AACTGATTAGTTACCGCAATTACCTCTTAGAAGGCTGCGTCTGAGATATTCATGATCGAATTGTCGGTTGCTTCGACAATTTTGCGATCAGCGGTGATGTGTGGCAAGTAATTAGTTACAAAGAACTTAGCTGAGGCGATCTTGCCGTTATAGAACTCAAGATCCTTCCCAGCGTTTGGAATCTTCGCCAGAGCAATATCTGCCTGACGTAGTAGTAACCAAGCGGTAATTATGTCGCCAACAGCCATCAAACAACGTGAAGTATTTAAACCAACGGTATAAATCTTTTCAGCATCTGTTTGTGATTCCATTGCATGAGCAACCAAGGTAGCGATGATCGCGTTTAAATCACCGAGTGCCTTAAGTAGCGCTTCTTTTTCGGCAGCATGTGCGCCACCAGTTTCGGCAAATGTTTTAATTTCTTTGCCAAGTAAGCCAATTGCACGGCCACCATCTTTAACAATTTTACGGAAGAAGAAATCAAGACCCTGAATAGCAGTTGTGCCTTCATACAAAGTATCGATCTTGGCATCGCGCACATATTGCTCAAGTGGCCAATCACGAGTAAATCCGGCACCACCAAATGTTTGAAGTGATTCAGTTCCAAGAAGTGTCCATGATTTTTCAGATCCGTAACCTTTAACAACCGGAAGCAATAAATCATTAAGTGCTTCCATATCTTTAATGCGATCAGTGTCACCGGCTATGGTGGCAAGCTCGATCTCATCTTGGATTGATGCGGTGTAAAGAACGAGCGCACGCATGCCTTCGGAATATGACTTCTGCACCATTAACGAACGACGAACATCTGGGTGGCGAATAATTTCTACACGCGGGCTGGCTTTATCGTTCATGACCTTCATGTCGCCGCCTTGAATACGCTGCTTTGCATATAGAAGTGCTTGTTGGTAGCCAGCAGAAAGCGTTGCAATAGCCTTTGTACCAACCATCATGCGCGCAAATTCAATAACTTTAAACATCTGCGCAATACCTTCGTGTACTTCGCCTAATAAGTAACCAACAGCTGGCTCTTTCTCGCCCAAATTAACTTCGCAAGTAGCTGAAACATTTAGCCCCATTTTATCTTCGAGCGATGTTACATAAACTCCATTGCGCTTTCCTAGTTCGCCAGTTTCTAGATCGAACATAAACTTTGGAATAAGAAATAGTGAAAGTCCTTTTGTTCCTGGACCGCCACCTTCACGACGCGCAAGCACGAAGTGCATTACGTTGTCATAGAAATCAGCGTCCCCTGAAGTGATGTAACGCTTGGTACCAGTGATGTGCCATGTGCCATCAGGTTGTTGAACAGCTTTGCTGCGACCGGCACCAACATCTGAACCCGCATCTGGCTCAGTGAGTTGCATAGTTGCACCCCAGTGCTTTTCAACCATGAACTGTGCCATTTTTTTCTGTGGCTCTGTTCCTAATACATAGGCAACTTGAGCGAATGCATAACCTGATGCGTAAATATGAATTGCTGGGTTTGAACCTAAAACCATTTCGGCCATTGCCCAACGAACAGATGGCGGAACTTTCATGCCGCCTAGATCAACAGGGGCATCAAGACGCCACCATTCACCATCAACGTATGCCTTATAAGATTTTTTAAAACTTTCTGGCAGGGTTACATTTCCAGTTTCTTTATTAAGAATTGCACCAACGCGGTCACCTTCAACAAAAGAGGCAGCTAGATCGTTTTCGCAAAGACGTTTCATCTCTTCCAGCATCCCGATGGCGGTGTCACGATCAACATCACCGTATAGGGAAGTGCCCATAATTTTCTCTCGCCCTAAAAGGTCAAAGAGGCAGAATTGAATATCGCGCAGGTTGGCTATGTAATGGCTCATGGGCAAATAATGCTACCCATCAGTAACTTAGGCAAGTACTTAAGCGGGTACGCGCCTTGCCTGGGGTAGGCTCGCGCTTGTGCTACTAAGTGATCGCGATATTCGAGCTGAAATTGCTGCTGGCCGGGTTGCTGTTGAACCCTTTGCCGAATCAATGGTTCAGCCTTCCAGCGTTGATGTTCGACTTGACCGCTTCTTCCGGGTCTTCGAAAACCATAAATATTCGGTAATCGATCCATCGATTGAGCAATCCGAGCTAACCCGAGAAGTCGTCGTTGAACCAAACGAGCACTTCATTCTGCACCCAGGTGAATTCGTATTAGCTTCAACTTACGAAATCATTACTTTGCCTGACGATATCGCTGGCCGCCTTGAAGGAAAATCTTCATTGGGCCGCCTAGGTTTATTAACTCACTCAACTGCCGGCTTTATTGATCCAGGTTTTTCTGGACATATCACGCTCGAACTTTCCAACGTGGCAAATTTGCCAGTAAAACTATTTCCCGGAATGAAGATTGGGCAACTTTGTCTAATCAAACTCTCATCTCCTGCTGAGCATCCTTACGGTTCTGCCGTCTATGCTTCTAGATATCAAGGACAACGCGGGCCAACTGCCAGCCGTTCTTGGATTAATTTTCACCAAACCATAATTCAATAAATATAAGGAGTTAATATGAAGACAACTCTTATTGTCGGCGGAATTGCTGTTCTACTTATTGTTTTCTTTGTAGCGCAATACAACCGGTTAATTAGATTAAATGTTGCTGTCGATGAGGCATTTGCACAGATCGAAGTGCAACTTAAGCGTCGCTCTGACTTAATTCCAAATCTAGTTGAAACTGTTAAGGGTTATGCAACGCACGAACAATCAACATTTGA
>JBIILF010000144.1:0-2706 GCA_044232785.1 Candidatus Planktophila sp.
CGCTTCGTTGGCAGTTTCTTTATCTCTGGCATTAGCAACGCAAGTGCAACAACGCCGACAGTCGAGAAGATCTTGATTGGTGATAGACCAGATGTGTAGAAGATTCCCAAGATAATAATTGAAAAGAGGTCATCTGCTATCGCCAAAGTCAAAAGAAATATTTTGAGCGAAGTATCTATGCGTGAGCCAAGTAAAGCTAGCGCACCAATGGCTAGAGCAATATCGGTCGGCATCGGTACAGCCCAGCCTGATTCACCTGGTCCGCCATAGTTAAAGAAAGTATAAATAATTGCAGGAAATAACATGCCTCCGATTGCGGCAAAGATCGGAAGAGCGGCATTCTTCGGATTGCGCATCTCGCCTTTACGTATTTCGTTACGTATTTCCAACCCGACCATAAAGAAAAAGATCGCCATTAAACCTTCGTTGATAAACCCATGGAATGGCTCGACAAAGTCATTGAAATCTGTGGCGACAGGGGTGTTAGCAATAATCAATGCAGCAAGTGCTGCTAAAACAAGAAAGATTCCGCCCGAGCTCTCTAGAGCAAAAAATTTGCTTAGTTGTGAAGAGATTCGGCGGCGCATATCCCAATCCTAACTTGTGATTGGCGTTGTTAGCTCTTGATAGTGACTGGTGGTTCTACCGACCAGGGAAACTCAATCCATAAGTCAGTCTGGCGCCAGACATAATCGGGCTTTTCAATACTTTGCGACTTTTCGTATAGGACTGCGCTGCGAACTTCAGATACATAGTCTCCGCAGAATTCTCCAACCAACTTTAAAGTCTTGCCAGTATCGGCAACATCATCTGCGACCAGAACTTTCAAGCCGGTTAAATCGATTTTGTTTGGAACTGGAGGAAGTACAACTGGCATTGCTAAACGTTCATTCACTCCGGTGTAGAACTCAACGCTCATGGTGAAGGTGTTCTTAACTCCAAGTGCATAGCCAAGTGCGCCGCCTAGTAAGAGTCCACCTCGAGCGATTGAAAGCACGATGTCTGGCTGATAGCCACTATCAGCTATTTTTTGCGCAAGCTCGCGAACTGCAATGCCAAAGGTTTGATAATCCAGTCTCTCGCGTTCATCGCTCATGAAAGTAACTTAGTGAACTTTTGCGCAAAATAAAAACCCCGCCATTTCTGACGGGGTTTTTACAGTTAATCCGATTTAGAGATCGAAGTAAAGTTCGAACTCGGCTGGATGTGGACGCAAGCGAACGTAATCAACTTCGTTCTTACGCTTGAATTCAATCCAAGTTTCGATTAGATCTTCGGCGAATACGCCACCCTTGGTGAGGAAATCGTGATCTTTCTCGAGGCTGTTTAGAACTTCATCTAGTGAACCTGGAACCTGAGGGATTGCAGCAGCTTCGGCGCCTTCTAGTTCGTAGAGGTCCTTATCAACTGGAGCAGGTGGCTCGATCTTATTTAGAATTCCATCGAGACCAGCCATCAACATTGCTGCGAAGGCTAGATATGGATTCGATGATGGATCTGGGCAACGGAACTCAATGCGCTTAGCCTTTGGATTCGAACCAGTAATTGGAATACGAATACAAGCAGAACGGTTACGAGCTGAGTAAACCAAGTTAACTGGTGCTTCATAACCTGGAACTAAGCGACGGTATGAGTTAACTGTTGGGTTAGTGAAAGCAAGTAGTGAAGGTGCGTGCTTTAGCAAGCCACCGATATACCAACGTGCCATATCTGAGAGATCGCCGTAGCCATCACCGAAGAACAGTGGCTTGCCATCTTTCCAAAGCGATTGGTGAACGTGCATTCCTGAGCCATTGTCGCCAAATAGTGGCTTTGGCATGAAGGTTGCAGTCTTGCCACCTTCCCAAGCCACGTTGCGAATGATGTACTTAAACTTCATCACATCATCGCCGGCTTGAAGAATGTCGCTGAAGCGGTAGTTAATTTCCATCTGACCCGCAGTACCAACTTCGTGGTGTGAACGCTCAACTAGCAGACCGGCGCGACCAAGTTCCATAACCATTTCATCGCGAAGGTCAGCGAATTGATCTGTTGGTGAAACTGGGAAGTAGCCACCCTTTACGCGAGTACGGTATCCGCGGTTTGGTGTGCCATCAGCATCGTATTCAACGCCGGTGTTCCAAGCACCTTCATAAGATTGGATCTCGTGATAAGCCTCGTTGATACCGGTCTTGAAACGAACGCTATCGAAAACATAGAACTCAGCTTCCGGTGCAAAAAACGCGGTATCTGCAAAACCAAGTGAGCGCATGTAGTCAACTGCCTTAGCAACAACGCCACGTGGGTCACGTGAGTAGGCAGAGTCATCAATTGGATTGTGCACTGAGAAAATAATTACCAAAGTCTTGTGATCACGGAATGGATCAATGAATGCTGAACTTGGAACTGGCAGCAACTTCATGTCTGATTCGTGAATTGACTGGAAACCACGGATAGAAGAACCATCGAACATCAGACCATCAGTGAAAACTGCTTCGTCAAATGACTCAACTGGAACGTTGAAGTGGTGTTGGATACCTGGCAAATCAGTAAAGCGGACGTCAATGAATTTAACGTCCTCTTTCTTGATGTATGCAAAGATTTCTGCAGAATTCTTAAACATATTTCTCCTGTTTTTGAAGATGATGGCTGCGTCGAATCAACCGATCGGTTTCCTCGCCATTGAGGCCTTGCTTTATGGTGGAAATCTATGCCCCAGCAGGCAAA
>JBIILF010000145.1:0-2705 GCA_044232785.1 Candidatus Planktophila sp.
CTGAGCAAATTCGGATACTCAATTATTGGTACCCACTTCGGACCAACTGCAAGTGGATCTCGCTTGAAATTAAAATCTAAAAATGGCGTTGCAGGAATTTGGGAAGTTGCCTAATGAAAAAGGGTATTGCGTTATTTACACTTTCAATTCTGACTATTTCAGTTACTGGTGGATCAGCAGCTGAGAACATTGCAGCTCTAGCGACCAATATCGCCCGAGGTGCGCAGAGCGATGAATCTTCCTACTTTGTAATGACCGATCGCTATGCAAATGGTGACACCACCAATGACAATGGTGGCGCCAAGGCTGGCTCATATAACAGTGGGCTAGATCCAGCTGATATTGGCATGTTTCACGGTGGTGACTTCAAAGGCTTAACAGCCAGCCTAGATCGCATTAAAAGCCTTGGTTTTACTTCGATTTGGGTAACTCCACCAGTCAAGCAACAGACGATGCAAGGAAATTCCTCGGCCTACCATGGCTATTGGGGTTTGGATTTCACCACAATTGATCCGCACTTGGGCACCGAATACGACTTTAAAGAGTTCGTAGTTAAGGCTCATTCGATTGGCTTGAAAGTCATTATTGATATCGTGGTAAATCACACGGCCGATGTAATTCAATATGATGATAGTAACGACTACATAAGCCATAAGACGGCACCTTATTTATCCGCAGATGGAAAGCCTATTAATTTAGCCCTTGTGGCCGGCAAGGATATTTTTCCAAAGCTTGATGCAAATATTTCATTTGCCAAGAAGCCAATCCTGGCAGCGGTAAATAAAAATATTAAGAAACCAGAATTCTTAAATGATGTAACCAATTATCACAATCGTGGTGATTCAACCTGGTCTGGTACTTCAGTCCTTGATGGTGACTTCGTTGGCCTTGATGACATTTTCACCGAGAAGCCAGAAGTTGTAAAAGGTTGGATCGATGTTTGGTCCACCTGGATTACTAAATTTGGAATCGATGGCTACCGAATCGACACTGCAAAGCATGTGAACCCAGAATTCTGGAGAGTATTTATTCCAGCAATTATGAAAGCTGCAAAAGCTGCTGGTAAAACAGATTTTCCAGTTTACGGTGAAGTATTCGACGGCGATCCAGTAACTACTTCGAAATTTGTTCGAGACCAAGATTTCCCAGGAGTTCTAGATTTCCCATTTCAAAGTAGGGTGACTTCATATATTAAAGATGGCCGTGGAGCCGTAGCCTTGGTTGAGTTATTTAATGCAGATGATATTTATACAACTGCAACAACATCGGCCTATGCCCTAACCACTTTCTTAGGTAACCACGATATGGGCCGCATCGGAACCTTTATCGAAAGAGCATCCGATAGTGAAGCCGAGGCGCTTTCCAGATCTAAGTTAGCAAATAGCCTGCTCTTCTTATTGCGCGGTGGCCCTGCGCTCTATTACGGAGACGAAAAAGGTATGACTGGTAACGGCGGCGATAAAGCTGCTCGCCAGGATATGTTCCCAACTAAGGTTTCAGATTGGCAAGAAGAAACTCGCATCGGGTCTGATCCAATCGGCACTCGAAGCGCATTCGATGTCCAGAACCCATTAGAAGATCAGATCACTGCAATGCAAGCCGTGATAGCTGCTAATCCGGCGCTACGTTCTGGCACTCAGCAAACACGTTTCTACGATGATTCAGTCTTTGCCATAACACGTTATTTAAATGGTCAGGAATATGCGGTTGTGTTTAACTCTGGTAATTCAGCTAAAGAAGTTAAATTCAATGTCAGCACAACAGGATCAAAGTGGTCACCAATTCTCGGCACTGCAATTTCTTCCAGTGCCGCCGCAAATAACTTGACTGTAAAAGTTGGCGCCACAAACTATGTTGTGCTTAAAGCAGCCAACAAGTTCAAGGCAAAAGCAGCTCCGGCAGTTACGCTTAATAAGCCTCGCGTTGATTATGCAATGGATTATTTATTAGAACTTAGTTCAACCGTAAAAGGTGATGAATACAATCAAGTCACATATTTAGTTCGCGAAGCTGGTAAGAAGTGGTTAAACATTGGCACTTCAGATCACCGAACTGTGAAAAGTAATAATGTGACCGCTGGTTTGTATCGCGTTTATATTGAGCCGCGCAAGTATGCAAAAGGCACAAATCTTGAATTTGTATCTATTGTAAAAAATGCAGCAAACAAAACGGCTGTCTCTAAGATTGTGAAATATAAAGTCGAGTACTAGTTTTTAAGCTAGCCAGAACTTTATTACTTGGTCTAAGTAACTAGCCCAGGACCTTTCGTTATGGCTAGTCTTTTCATAAACTTTGCTGGAAAAATCATGCCCGATTCGGTAACCCTTCACTTTCATTAAGCGATCGGCATATTCTTGAAAAGGTTTGTAATCAGCATCAAGACTCTTGGTACCGCGGCTCATCCAGATTTTATGTTTGCCCGGTTTCGGCAACTCTTCAATAGTACGTTCGACCAATCGATTGCCGCCAATGGTCCAATGTGGGGAAAGTGCCAGCAATGCGCTCATCTGCTCTGGTCGTTGAATTCCTGCGTAAAGCGTTGATAAACCGCCCATACTTGAGCCGATCATTGCCCGATGAGTCGATGGGATATCTAGTTCGTAGCTTTCTAGTATTTCTGGAACGATCTGGTCAAAGATCAAATTTAAATATTCATCGCCACGTAGATGCTCAATATCAGCTTTAACTACGTTAGCCGACTTAAC
>JBIILF010000146.1:0-2681 GCA_044232785.1 Candidatus Planktophila sp.
AGCTTCTGAAAATCAAGCTCTACTTGATTTAGATATAAGCGATTTGTCCGAAAGAAAAGTTACTGAGTTATCAGGTGGTGAAAAACAACGCGTCGCAATTGCGCTGGCACTTTCAATTGATGCCTCGGTCTTATTATTAGATGAACCGTTTGCGGCGCAAGATGTAGAGAGCACCGAGCGAATTGTTAAATTACTGCAAAAAGCTGCCAAGAAAGGCAAAACTATAATCTTGGTGGCGCACCTACCTAAATCAGAATTAGGCTGGTGCGATCAGATCATTCAGGATTTCTAAAACCTGCGGCCAAGTTTTTGCAAAACTAGGATGTAAATCTAACTGCGTAACTTCTTGCCAATGCACCCAGCGAACTTCATGGGACTCATCATTTATTTCATGAGCTTCTAATTCCGAAGTGGCGCTTGCTAAGACAGTGTCATAGCGCCAGTTGCCATGTAGATCTGCAAAAGTATGAAGTGGCTGCACAAACTGTGGGTCAATGCCCGTCTCTTCAACTGCTTCGCGAATAGCCGCTTCGATAATGGTCTCGTGCGAATCGCGGGCACCACCCGGAACGCCCCAGGTGTCGCCGTTATGCACCCATGGTGCGCGGTGCTGCAGCAGCAAATGTTGATCTCGAATTAGTAATAAGCCAGCAGCGCCGTGTTTTCCCCAATGGCGATTACCGCAGTCGCATTCGACCCAGCCATCACCATCGCGCATTGCCACAGTTCTAGGCTCTCACATCATCCACACTTTTGCAGAGCCTGTGCAGCGGGGCTCTCGGTCATATCTAGCCTGCGCAGATGCGAAAACTTCTGATTTGCCTAGTGCTAAGTACTCTCCTTGCCTCACCTAACGCCAACGCTGCCGATTGCGTAAAAAGCGCATGTATTGATGTCTACACCAAAGATGGTCAGATAATTATTGAAGGCAAGAAGGGGAGCGGACCGACAGCTAAAGCGACTCCTAAGCCGCGCGTTGTGAAACCAAAAGTTATTAAGCCGATTTTTCCCGAGTTAATTCCGCGGCCAACAGCCACCCCAATACCAAAGCGCACATACAAACCACGAGTTAAGCCAACAGCTAAACCAACTTTGAAGCCCAAAGTCACCACTTCAGTTTCCCTGAATGATCGACTAATCAAATTGCTACCAACTGGTGGAATCGCTTATCAACCTGAACTCGAGCCCCTGGTAAATGTGCCAATCTATTTTTGGAGTGACTTACCAACTCAATTTGCAACGCGCGTAAAAATAGTGGGCGAAGTTGTTGATGTGCTGTTGCGTCCAGGATTTGTCTGGAGTTTTGGCGATGGCACATTTTTAAGTACGACCGATGCGGGCGGGCCATATCCGTATGGCAAAATCAAACATACGTACAAAAACCCTGGTATTTATCCAGTCACTTTGGTGCAGAGCTGGAATGGCAACTGGACCCACAACGGCACCACAAGAGCAATTACCGGAACGATTAAGACCACAGTATTTGCGGTAGTCACGGTAGTAATTGCCCCAACTCGCTTTATGTTCTAGTAATCCACAGCATTTAGCGCTTTTGGTGAATCAGTCGGCGAGCTAATTTAAGTTCGCCAGCATGACAACTTTAACTTCTCCGCATGACCTATTGGCCGCAATTCCATTTCTAATTGGCTATCACCCCAGTGATTCGCTGGTTTTAGTCGCAATTAAAGAAGGCGCCGTCTCGATGGCGATGCGCGTTGATTATCCAAATAATGAAAATACCGAAGCTTATGATCTGCTGGCCCATCACCTAAAACTCGATGGCGCAGACTCCGCACTCATGATCGCCTACGTACCCGGTGATAAGCCCGAGCTATATGAAACAGGGGCCGAAGTATTGGGTTATATGGCGATCTCGTTGCTAAAGAATTCGATCGAGATTCGTGAATCAATCGAAGTAATTGGAAAACGTTGGCGTTCAGTGATCTGCGAAGATATTTCGTGCTGCCCACCCGAGGGAAATCCGCTGCCAGATTTTGATAGTTCGCGAGTTGCAGCAGAACAAGTAATGGCCGGGCGCACAATGCCATTCATTGATGTCTCCAAGTTAGCTGATTCAATCGCAGCACTTCCTAATATCGGCATCGACTTCATAGCTGAAGTTGAAAGTTGGTTTGTCCATGAAGATGCACCTGATCTAAATGAGAAACAGCGAGACGGCGCAACTGCCGTGGTTGATTTAGGTCTGCTCTATGAAGCTGGTCGAGGCAGCAGTGATCCTGATTTAGTTGCACAAGTAATTGGGCGGTTATCTGATATTCAAGTTCGTGATTACGCACTTGGAATTCATAGTGCTGAAACTATTGAGGCACATTGGACAATGTGGAAAGAGTTATTGCGCATTGCACCTGTTGGTTACGTCGCACCGATTGCCTCAATTTTTGCAGCCGTGGCATATGAATCAGGTCAAGGAGCGTTAGCTCATAAAGCACTTGATCGAGCTTTGATTGATAATCCTGGGTACTCACTTGCGTTACTGCTTCGTCGAGTATTTAGCGCAGGTTGGCCCGCAACTGCCTTTATTCAAATGCGCGAACAGTTACACCCAAAGGTAAAAGCAGCGATATTTGAGTCTGATAACTAGTTCGCAACAGCGAGCGCCGCAAGTTACAATTACCCCAGGTCACGAGTTCTAGGTACTAGCCCCGGCTTACTAGACGGCA
>JBIILF010000011.1:0-9990 GCA_044232785.1 Candidatus Planktophila sp.
GCATCAAGAGTTTCAGTTAGGGTTCCGATTTGGTTTACCTTAACTAGAAGTGCGTTTGCAGTATTAGTTGCAATGCCTTTTGCTAGACGCTCAGGATTAGTAACAAATAGATCATCGCCGACGATTTGAATGCGAGAACCAAGCACATTTGTCATCTCAGCCCAGCCCGCCCAATCTTCTTCGTTTAGCGGATCTTCAATAGAAACGATTGGGTATGAGTTAACTAGATCGGTGTAATACGCGATCATTTCACCAGAAGAACGAAGTGAACCTTCGAACTTGTACTGGCCGTTCTCGTGGAATTCAGTTGCTGCAACATCCATCGCAAGTGCGATATCAGTGCCAGGTTTGAAGCCAGCTTTGGTGATTGCTTCAAGAATTAGATCTAGGGCAGCACGGTTGCTATCAAGGTTTGGTGCAAAGCCACCTTCGTCGCCAACGCTAGTTGCGAGACCGCGTTGCTTAAGAACTGACTTAAGTGCGTGATAAATCTCAGCGCCCCAGCGCAGTGATTCGCGGAAAGTTGGCGCACCAATTGGCGCAACCATAAATTCTTGAATATCAACGTTGGTATCAGCATGTGCACCACCGTTAAGAATGTTCATCATCGGAACTGGTAGTAAATGTGCATTTGGGCCACCGAGGTAGCGGAATAGTGAAAGGTCAGCGCTTTCAGCTGATGCTTTAGCAACGGCAAGTGAAACACCAAGAATTGCGTTTGCACCTAAGCGCGATTTATTTGCAGTGCCATCAAGTGAAATCATTGCGCTATCGATGATGCGCTGATCTTGGGCATCAAAACCAATAATGTTTGGCCCAATTTCATCATTTACAAATGCAACTGCTTTTTCTACACCTTTACCAAGGTAGCGAGTGCCACCATCACGAAGTTCAGCAGCTTCGAAGGCACCAGTTGAAGCACCGCTTGGAACAGCAGCGCGTGCTTGAGTGCCATCTTCTAATTGGATTTCAACTTCAACAGTTGGATTTCCGCGCGAATCTAAAATTTCACGGGCGCCGAGCGCTTCGATAATTGCCATGATGGACTCCTATTACTAGTTACTTCAATAGAGAGATCAGCGCTGAACTCAGGTGAGCAGTCTACCGCGCCTCAACGCTTTGAATCTGCGCCATCAGAGCGCGCGCCCGCTGGCGAAGAAGCGAATCGAGATCGATTTCATTGGCGCTAGCCCATGCGGCTATTGCAACAATTTGATCAGCTGCAGAATCAGCATCAGTTACGGTCGAGATAGGTAGATCTAATTCGACGCCGAATTTTTCAGCTCGATGTAAGAGTTTGGAAATTAAGGCTAAAGATGGCTGAGATAGCGCGACGCCATCAATTGCTGAAGTGCGCCCTTTTTCGGCGGCCTTAATCTCTTCCCAATTTGAAATAACTTCAGCAACGCCAGATACCTGCACATCTGCAAAAACATGCGGGTGGCGGCTAATTAATTTATCAGCGATGCCCCGGGCCACATCTTCGATTGTAAATGGGTTCTGCGGATCATCTTGGGCAATGCGAGCATGGAAATAAACCTGCAACAGCAAGTCGCCAAGTTCTTCTTGTAAGCCAGCTCGGTCGTTGGTTTCAACCGCATCGATAAATTCGTAGGACTCTTCGAGTAGATACTTGATTAACGATTCGTGAGTTTGTTCGGCATCCCAAGGACAACCACCCGGCGAACGTAATTTGTTCATTACCTCCGCAAGGCGCAGAAGTTCTGACATCTACTTAACGAATCTAGCTAACTGATTGGTTATTCGGCTGGAGTTGCAGCAGGTGAGACAACATCACTTGTCGCGGCAACAACTTCAGCAGTGTCTTCTTTCCAGACACCGTAACGTGGGTTAACAGTTACCTTGTACTTCTTGCCGGTTGCAATAATAAGTTCCTGCATCTTTGTTGGAACTTCTGCTTCGGCAACGCCAGAGGCAACAAGCGCCTTCTGAAGCTTCTCTGAGTTCAGAACTGCATCTAGGTAAATATCGAAATCCTTTGACGCAATACCGGCGCCAACAAGTGCATTTGGAAGACTAGCTACGCCACCAACTTGTTGAATGATTACTTCGCGGCGGGTATCAATTTCGGCTTTGGAAACTGTAACTTTTAAATCTTTAGCAGCAGCTTGTAGCAAAGCCGCAAATAAATGGAAGCGAAGTTGGCTGCGATTTAATTCTTCGCCAGTTTCTAGCTGCATTTGAGTTGTGTCAACGGTGCTGCGCTCGGCCATCAAGGTATCGATGCTGGTCTGCACAGTTGCTTGAGTAATCTTGGTACTTCCGACTGTGGCGGCCGCGCCAACTTGTGAGCAACCAGTTAGAAAAAGTGCGATTGCTGCAACAGAGGCAATTGTGACTGCGGTGATTTTTTTCAAGATTTACTCACTTTCGGGTTAGCCGCTAATTCGGTTACGGCTTCGGTTACCCAAGCCAGAGTAGAAGTATCCCCCATAACAGGAGTGCTTTCGGACGGATTCCACGCTGCCGCCTTAGGTAGTGCGACTAAAACTGTGCTTGCTGCGCTCTTATAAATCGACCCGGGATAAACGCGGGCCAGGCGAAGTTGGCGCGATTCAGCCAAGGTAAGCGGTGAAAGACGAAGGAATTTGCCCGAGATCACGACTTCGCGCAGTTTCTGGGCTTTTGCTAAAGCGCGCAATTTTGCAACACCAAGAAGTGCTTTGGCAGTCTCTGGTAATTCACCAAATCGATCGATTAACTCAGCTGCGATCGAATCAACATCGGTATCACTCTGCACATCGGCCAGTCGGCGATAAAGATCAAGGCGCAATCGTTCACCTGGTACATATTCTTCAGGCAAGTGCGCGTTAATTGGAATTTCAATCTTGCATTCGTGGTTTGGTTCTTCGGTTTCGATTATGCCAGTTTTGTAATCTTGTACCGCTTCGCCCACCATGCGCATATAGAGATCGAATCCAACATCTGCGATGTGGCCTGACTGTTCACCGCCAAGCAAATTTCCAGCACCGCGAATTTCTAAATCTTTAAGTGCTACTCGCATACCCGAACCAAGGTCGGTATTAGATGCGATTGTTTTCAATCGATCAATTGCGACTTCTGAAAGTGGTTGATCGGCTGGAAATAAGAAGTAGGCATATGCGCGTTCGCGACCACGACCAACTCGGCCACGTAATTGATGGAGTTGCGATAACCCAAACATATCGGCGCGTTCGACAATTAAAGTATTTGCATTTGCAATATCTAATCCGCTTTCCACAATGGTGGTACAGACCAATACATCAAAATCGCGATTCCAGAATCCCAGAATTACATCTTCTAACATGGCTTCACTCATCTGGCCATGAGCTACCCGAATACGCGCTTCGGGTACCAGTTCTTGCAACCTTGATGCAGTGCGATCAATTGATTCAACACGATTGTGAATGTAGAAAATTTGACCATCGCGCAAGAGTTCACGGTGTATCGCAGCTGCAATCTGACCATCTTCACTTGGCCCCACATAAGTAAGAATGGGGTGTCGTTCCTCAGGCGGCGTAGTAATCGTCGACATCTCACGAATTCCGGTGACTGCCATCTCGAGGGTGCGTGGAATCGGAGTAGCTGACATTGAAAGCACATCAACCGTTGTGCGAAGTTTCTTCAGCGACTCTTTCTGTTCAACGCCAAAGCGCTGTTCCTCATCGACGATAACTAGCCCTAAATCCTTGAAATTAACATCATTCGAGAGAATTCGATGGGTACCAATAACTACATCGATCGAACCTTCGCCGAGTGCTTGAGTGATCTCTTTGCTCTCTTTAGCGGTATTAAATCTAGACATGCCAGCAACTTTGATCGGGAAGCCGGAATAGCGTTCGGTGAAAGTTTTGTAATGCTGCTGTACTAGAAGAGTTGTTGGCACCAGGACCGCAACTTGCTTGCCATCTTGCACAGCTTTGAATGCTGCTCGAATCGCAATTTCGGTTTTGCCATATCCCACATCACCGCAAATTATGCGATCCATCGGAAATGGGCGTTCCATATCGCGTTTTACTTCATCAATAGTTGCCAATTGATCAATGGTTTCAATATATGAAAAAGCATCTTCGAGTTCGCGTTGCCATGGGGTATCTGGCGAGAATGCGAAACCTGGCGCACTAGTGCGAGCGGCATAAAGTCGGATCAACTCACCTGCTATTTGGCGAACTGCTTTGCGAGCACGTCCTTTAGCTTTCTGCCATTCCCCACTTCCGATTCGGTGAACTGTTGGTGATTCGCCACCAATGTATTTGCTAACTTGTTCGAGAGTGTCGGTCGGAACAAAAATTCGATCACCTGGTTGACCACGTTTAGCTGCTGCATATTCAATAATTAAATACTCACGAATTACACCTGCAGTTTCGCGCTGAATCATTTCGACATATCGACCAATGCCATGCTGTTCATGAACCACAAAATCGCCAGCTTTAAGTTCAAGTGGATCAACGCTCTGCTTTCGTTTTGAGGGCAGGCGATCAGAATCTTTAACGCGCGATTTGCTACCAGTTAAATCATGCTCGGTAATAAATAGAATCTGCGCGCCAGGGTAGGTAAAGCCATAAGTAATTGGTGTAGTCGTAATATGAATTAAGCCAGCTGTTGGTTTGGCGTTTAACCGATCGACTATGTAAACCGGTAAATCAGCGCCTCGGAAAATTCCGGCATAGCGCTCGACCATGCCATGGCCATTAGCCGTAAAGATGATCTTAAAGTTATTTAAAACCGCCTCTGCTAGCACCGCCAATAAGCGATCTAAGTCGCCTCGTAGTGGGTCAATTGCTGAGATAGCTAAGAACTCAGTGTTTTCGTCCAGATCTGATCCGAAAGAATTCAGCGATCTGCGATTTAAACCTAATGAAGTTATTTTCTCGCTCAACTCATCCCAATCTAGATAAGTTCCAGCGCCATCATGAACCGGTGTTACTGCACCTACTGCAGCATTTGACCAAGAGGCAGCCAAGAACTCTTCATTAGTAGAAAGTAGATCAGCAGCTCTAGAACGAATTCGTTCTTCATCTAGAAAAATTATCTCGGTATTTGCGGGCATGCGATCAAGCAAAGTTTCTTGATCTTCAATCAACAACGGAATTAGTGATTCCATTCCTTCGGTTGTTATGCCAGCTGCCATGCGATCTAGGATTTCAGCAGCTGCTGGATATTTAGAAATTAGATCACTAGCTTTAACTTGTATTTCTTGCGTTAACAAGAGTTCACGGCAAGGGAAAATTTCTAACTTGCCGATAACCGGATCAGAAGTACGTTGATCAGATACTTCAAAGTAATTTAGCTCTTCAATTTCATCGCCAAAGAAGTCAATGCGTACTGGGTGTTTGGTGAGCGGTAAAAACAAATCAATGATTCCACCGCGTACGGCAAATTCGCCACGACGTTCAACTAAATCGGTGCGCACATACGCCAAGTCAGTTAAATGTTTAATCAACTCGGTCAAAGCAATTTCTTGGCCTTGTTCAATTGAACGCAGTGGCTTTTTGGCTAAATTGGCAATGATGCGATGAATAACGCCACGAACTGGTGTAACAACAATCGGATTTAATTCAGAGCCGCTATGCGCTAACTCGTTTAGCGTTTGAATTCGACGTGCGACAGTATCGCTACGAGGGCTTAAGCGTTCATGTGGCAAAGTTTCCCAAGCCGGAAATTCAAGTACTCGATCGTGTAAATCGCGAAGTTCGCTGGCAATATCTTCAGCTCCACGACTTGAGCCGCTAACTACTAGAACCGGCCTAGATTGGGCGATCTGTGCGATTAAGAATGGAAAAGCTGGCGGCGGTGTGACCAGATTATGAGATTGAGTCAGATTACTTTCACTCGTCGCATCATGGAATTCAGGGAAGTCACTGAGTGAATTTAATAAGCCACGCATGAGAACCCCCACCCCCTTAGATGCTATGAAATGCCGTTAAGCCCCAACTCCCAAAGGTGGGAGGGGGCGAATTGACGCAATTCTATCTCGCAAATCAGGCGCCTGGAAATTTCAAATGGGTGATCACGAACGTGAAAGACCTGAGATGATTACGCCCATGTCAGGCAACTTTCAGGCCGATGACGCAGAGTTGCGTAATGACGTTCGCCAATTAGGCGAACTCTTAGGCCAAACCTTAGTACGCCAAGAAGGCGTCGAACTGCTCAATTTAGTTGAGGCAGTACGTAAGGCTGCGCGCGAAGGCGACAGTGGCGAGCTGCTCTCAGATTTATCAGTTGAAGATTCCGTGCAATTGGTACGCGCATTTAGTACTTACTTCCACTTAGCAAATGTTGCCGAGCAAGTTCACCGGGCACATATTTTGTCAGATGCACGCGCTGCGGGCGGCTCTTGGTTAACACGAGCAACTGATCGCATCTTGGCTGCTAAAGAAGCCCAAACTCCAGGTCATGAATTTAGCGATGCTGACTTAACACTTTGGATCTCCGAACTTAATGTGCGACCAGTTTTCACAGCGCATCCAACCGAAGCTGCGCGTCGTTCGATTTTAAATAAATTAGGAAAAGTTGCTACCTTGCTTGATCAGAAAAAATCACCTGACCAAGTTGCAAAGTTAGCTGAGATTGTTGATTTAATTTGGCAGACAGATGAACTTCGTCTTGATCGTCCCGAACCGCTAGATGAAGCGACAAACGCGCTTTACTACTTAGATGATTTATTTAGATTAACGGTTCCTGAAGTATTAAATGATTTTTCAAATGAGATGAAACGACTGGGAATTGATATTCCGGTTACCGCTCGCCCGATTTCCTTCGGAAACTGGATTGGCGGTGATCGCGACGGTAACCCAAATATCACTGGCGATGTAACTCGCGATGTCATGGTTTTGCAGGCTAGCCACGCTATCCGCGCAACAATTGCAGCAATGGATGAGTTACGGCAGCTGCTCTCGGTTTCAACTCGAATTGTCGGGGCAACGCCTGAACTAACCGCGTCAATCAAGGAAGATTTAAAACATATTCCGGAATTCGAAGATCGTTTCCTTCGCCTAAATGTCGAAGAGCCATACCGGTTGAAAGCAACTGCGATTGTCCACCGGTTAGTTTTCACTCGAAATCGACATGCAACCAATGCCCCGCATGAACCACATCGTGATTACCTAGATACTTCTGAATTATTGGCTGATTTAACTCTGATGCGTGATTCACTCTTTGCTCATCGGGGCGAGCTAATCGCAACTGGGTTGCTTGAGCGCACGATTCGTACCGTCAGCGCTTTTGGCTTAACTCATGCAACTATGGATGTCCGCGAACATTCTGATGCGCACCACCATGTTCTTTCGCAATTAGCTATTTTAGATAATTATCTCGACCAAAGCCATGATCAGAAATTTGAGCTTCTAGCTGCTGAGCTGGCCAGCTCGAAACAGCCTGATCTTTCTAAAGTAGATGCTGCTGCGGCAAAGACGTTAGATACCTTTACTGCAATCGGTGAAATCATTGATCGTTTTGGCCCAACTTCGATTGAAACTTACATCGTTTCCATGACTAAAGGCGCAGATGATTTATTAGCAGCTGCTGTACTTGGTAAATATGCCGGTTTAGTTGATCTAGAAAAGAAGGTAGCTCGCATTGGTTTTGTGCCACTTCTAGAAACAGTTGCAGAACTTCGAGCTGCTGGCGAAATTCTCGAAAAGCTTTTAGCAAATCCGACATATCGCAAACTTTTAACTATGCGTGGTGATACCCAAGAGATCATGTTGGGTTACTCCGATTCAAATAAAGATGCTGGTATTGCAACAAGCCAATGGGAAATTCATAGAGCCCAACGTAAATTGCGCGATGTAGCAATGAAGTACGGCGTACGACTTCGGTTATTCCATGGTCGCGGTGGTTCAGTCGGACGCGGTGGCGGCCCAACTTACGAAGCACTTATTGCGCTGCCTTGGGGATCAATCGATGGTGAAATTAAGATGACTGAACAAGGCGAAGTAATCAGCGATAAATTCTCGTTGCCATCTCTGGCCCGCGAAAATGTTGAACTAACTTTGGCTGCAGCACTCGAAGCAACAGTTTTGAATCGTGCCCCACGCCAAGCTCCGCAAGATCTTGATCTCTGGAGCAATTGCATGCAAGCAATTAGCGATAGCTCATTTGAGCAATATCGCTCACTCGTTGATCATCCTGATCTACCTGCTTATTTCTATGCCTCTACCCCAGTTGAACAACTCGGAAACCTTTTCTTAGGCTCTAGACCATCACGCCGACCAGATGCATCGAGTGGTTTAGGTAGTTTGCGTGCGATTCCGTGGGTATTTGGTTGGACTCAATCACGTCAGATTGTGCCTGGTTGGTATGGCGTCGGAAGCGGATTAAAGGCCGCTCGCGAAGCCGGCCATGGCGAAGTTATGGCGCAAATGCTTAAAGAGTGGCACTTCTTTAATACTTTTATTAGCAATGTCGAGATGACTTTAGCAAAAACTGATTTAGCTCTGGCTGGTCGTTATGTTGAGAAGTTGGTACCGGCCGAATTGCAACATTTCCTTAAAAACATTGAAGTTGAATTCGAGTTAACAGTTACTGAAATTAACTTGCTAACCAAGAAAAAAGCGCTGCTTGAGGATCAACCAATACTTTCCCGTACGCTGCAAGTTCGCGATGCTTATTTATCGCCACTGCACTTACTGCAAATTAACTTGCTAAGCCGAGTTCGAACTGAAGGCGCTGACGCAGATCCACTTTTGATCCGTGCGCTACTTCTAACTATCAATGGTGTAGCAGCAGGCTTACGTAATACTGGCTAAATTAACTATTAAAGGCAGATTGAGTACGTTCTAACCCATAATTAATCAGCGATTCAACACAGTCTGCGCCGCGAATAATAAATTCAAGCAATTCTTTCTTTTCGGCTGAGGCAAATTGTTTTAATACAAAATCACCGGGATCTTGTTGGCCTGGCGGACGGCCAATGCCCATTCGCACACGCAAGTATTCGGCGCTACCGAATGAGGAAGTTAGTGATTTCAAACCATTGTGGCCATTATCGCCACCGGCAACTTTGCTACGAATCGCAGCAAACGGAATATCTAATTCATCATGAAGCACAATAATGTTGGCAATTTCAACTTTATAGAAATTAGCGAGTGCTTTTACTGGGCCACCAGATTCATTCATGTAACTCTTTGATTTTGCAACGATCACGGATGCTGCATCAACGCCTACACCTAATTTAAATTCAGCAATATCGCAACGTGATTTATGTGAACTCCATTTAGCAGAGTTAGATTTTGCTAATTGATCAACAACTAATTGGCCGATGTTATGGCGAGTTGCTTCGTAATCTGGGCCGGGATTGCCCAACCCAACTACTAACCACAGCATGTTAAATCCATAGCCCTAGATTAGTAGTTGAATTGGGATCAACCGATTAAGACTCTTTCTTCTCTTCAGCAGCAGGTGCCGCAGCAGCAACAGCTGTCTCAGCAACTGGTTCAACCGCAGTTGAACGCTCTGAAAGGTGTACAACAACCATTCTTGGATCAGAGATAAGTGTTACGCCAGCTGGCAACTTAACGCTTTCAGCGTAAAGAGATGTGCCGGCAGCCATGCCAGTTAGATCTAGTTCGAAGAAGCTAGGAATTGCAGTTGCTTCAGTTTCAACTTCGATTGAGTGGTGAACGTGCTCAAGAATTCCGTCGCGATCGTGCTCGCCAGATGTGTGAACTGGAACAGCAACAACAACGCGCTCGCCGCGGCGAACCAAAACTAAGTCAACGTGCTCGAGTGTGCCCTTAAGTGCGTTGCGAACAACAGCCTTAGGCAAAGTTAGAACAGTTGTGCCATCAACGACGATATCTAGAAGTACGTTTGATGTCTTCAGCGCTACGCCAAGTTCGCGTGCTGGAAGTGTTACGTGGGCAGGTGTTTCACCGTGTCCGTAGATAACTGCAGGAACTAAACCATCGCGGCGATTACGACGTGATGCGCCTTTACCAAATTCAGTACGGCGAACGCCATTGATTGAAATCTCAGCCATTTTTCTTT
>JBIILF010000012.1:0-9989 GCA_044232785.1 Candidatus Planktophila sp.
AACTGGGCACTGAAAGCACAGAAGTTGCTTGCCGAAGATTGGGGCGTTGCTGCTTCAGTTTGGTCTGTTACTTCATGGAATGAACTTCGTCGCGATGGCTTAGAAACAGATAGCCATAACTTGTTGCACCCAAGTGATAACAAGCAAGCGTATGTAACTAAGAAATTAGCTAGCGCCGAAGGACCAGTAGTTGCCGTAAGTGATTTCATGCGCGCAGTTCAAGATCAAATTGCGCCTTGGGTTCCGGGTCAATTCTCATCCCTTGGTACCGATGGCTTTGGTTTATCAGATACTCGCGGAGCGCTTCGTCGCCACTTTAAGGTTGATGCTGAATCAATCGTGGTTGCCACATTGCAACAACTTGCAAAGCAAGGCGAGGTAAAAGCCAAGACAGTGCAAGAAGCAATTGATAAGTATCAGATCAACGATGTAACTGCAGCCGAGGCTGGCAACACCGAGGGTTCGGGTTGATCGGCCGCGTTGCAATCACCGATATCTCCCCCACAATTTACTTTGGCGGAGAATTCACTCCTGTAAAGGCAATTGTTAATGAGGAAATTTTAGTCAGCGCAACTGTCGCGGGCGAAGGCCATGACTACCCAACAGTTCAGGTAGTTACTCGTGATAGCAAAGGTAAAGAGTTAGCTCGCGCTAAAGCTATTGAACGCAACCCAGGCACTGATCGCTATGAAGCGGCGATTGCGCTACCAAAACAAGGTAACTTCACTTTTGAGATCGAAGCTTCGATAGTTACTCAGTACCGCACTGTCACTACCAATTCCCCTTTATTTCCAGTTTATGTTGAACGTGAGCGAGCGCTCGTTGGCGCTTGGTATGAATTTTTTCCACGTAGCGAAGGTGCAAGTTTCAATAAAGATGGCACCTTTAAAAGTGGAGATTTCGGTACGGCCACAAAGCGGCTAAAAGCAGTCAAAGATATGGGTTTCGACGTCCTGTACATCCCACCCATCCACCCAATTGGAATCTCACATCGCAAGGGCCCAAATAACACTTTAACTGCTGGTCCAAATGACCCCGGTGTTCCATGGGGTATTGGCAATTCAGATGGTGGCCACGATGCCATTAATCCAGCACTTGGCAATATGAAAGATTTTGAACAATTTGTAAAAGCTGCAAATAAATTAGAGCTGGAAATTGCTTTAGATCTCGCCCTACAAACTTCGCCTGATCACCCATGGGTTAAAGAGCATCCAAAATGGTTTAACTATCGCGCCGATGGCACGATTGCTTATGCCGAGAATCCACCAAAGAAATATCAAGATATCTATCCAATTAATTTTGATGATGACTTTGATGGTTTAGTTGCTGAGGTTTACCGAATCTGCGAACTTTGGATTAGCAAAGGCGTGACTATTTTCCGCGTTGATAATCCACATACCAAGCCTGTTCTTTTCTGGCAAACCTTGATTGCAAAAGTAAATGCGAAATATCCAGAAATAGTTTTCTTAGCTGAAGCTTTCACAAAACCAGCCATGATGCATGCACTTGGTAAAGCTGGTTTCCAACAGTCTTATACCTATTTCACTTGGCGCACTACAAAACATGAGCTAACTGAATATGGCAAAGAAGTTTCGCATCAAACTAGTTCTTTCTTCCGCCCAAACTTCTGGGTTAATACGCCAGATATCTTGCCGTTCCATTTGCAAAGCGGAAACCCCGCCATGTTCGCACTTCGCGCAGTTTTAGCAGCAACGATGGCGCCTTCCTGGGGAATGTATGCTGGCTATGAACTCTTTGAGCACCGCGTTTTAAGTGAAGGCCGCGAAGAATATTTAGATTCTGAGAAGTATCAGATTAAGGTGCGCGACTGGGACGGCGCTAAGCAATCACTAGTGCCGCTAGTTACAAAGTTAAATAGGATTCGTAACGCCAACCGCGCTTTACAACGTCTACGCAATCTACATTTCCACCAGACAGATAATGAGGCAGTAATCGCTTATTCCAAGCGTGATGGCGACAATCTAGTGCTGGTTATTCTTAACCTTGACCCTTCAAATGCTCAAGCCACTGTGGTTCACTGGAACATGGATTTACTGGGCCTAACTGGGGATTCTTTCGTAGTAGATGATCAGTTAACTGGAAATTCTTTCAACTGGACCCGGGATAGTTTTATCAGCCTTGACCCACGCACCGATTACAACAATGTGGCTCACATTGCCACGGTGCGAATCTCTTAACCAATGAAACTCTTTCGCCGCAAACCGCAGGTAGTTCCAAATCAGCCTGGCGCGTTGGGTGAATTAGATCTCTACTTGATTGCCGAAGGCCGTCACGAAGAGCTTTGGAAAGTTCTGGGCGCACATGTGCAGCGCGATGACGAAGGAAATTTGCTCGGAACTTCATTCGCACTTTGGGCACCGAATGCCCGCGATGTAAGTCTGATCAGCGATCTGAATTTCTGGGATCGCAACACCCATCGAATGTGGCGAATTGAGAACACTGGAATTTGGCAGATCTTTATTGCTGATTTAGCACCAGGAACTAAATATAAGTTTGCAATTCATACCAATGACGGCCGCTGGGTTGATCATGCTGACCCGCTGGCTCGGGCTACCGAAATTCCATCACTAACAGCTTCAATAGTAGAAGAATCTAATTACCTCTGGAGTGATGAGAATTGGATTTCCGAAAGAAGTAAATTTGAATCTTGGCGTAGTGCAATTTCGGTATATGAAGTTCATTTAGGTTCTTGGCGACTTGGTTTAAGTTATCGTGAATTAGCAACCCAACTGGTGGCTTACTTACAAGAAACTGGCTTTACCCACGTTGAGTTCTTACCTGTGATGGAACATCCATATGGTCCTTCTTGGGGTTATCAAGTAACTTCTTTCTTCGCTCCATCTTCGCGCTTTGGTTCACCTGATGAATTTAGATACTTGGTTAACGCACTGCACGAGGCAGGTATCGGAGTAATCCTGGACTGGGTGCCAGCTCACTTCCCGAAAGATGAATGGGCGCTGGCAAAATTCGATGGAACTGCCCTTTATGAGCATGCCGATCCGCGTTTGGGCGAGCACCCTGACTGGGGCACGCTGATCTTTAACTTTGGTCGCAATGAAGTTCGCAACTTCATCGTCGCTAGCGCTTTGTATTGGCTAACTGAGTTCCACATTGATGGCCTGCGCGTAGATGCAGTTGCTTCGATGCTCTACCTAGATTATTCGCGCAAAGAAGGCGAATGGGTGCCAAATAAATTTGGTGGCCGCGAAAATCTGGAAGCGGTTCAATTATTGCAAGAAGCAACTTCTACCGCTTATCGCACGCACCCAGGAATCATGATGATTGCCGAAGAATCAACTGCTTGGCCCGGTGTAACCCGCAGCACTGATTCCGATGGCATCGGCTTTGGCTTTAAATGGAATATGGGTTGGATGCATGACACTTTGGAATATTTACAACGTGAACCGATTCACCGAGTGCATCACCACAACGAGATAACTTTCTCTATCCTTTATGCCTGGTCGGAAAACTTTATGTTGCCACTTTCGCATGATGAAGTTGTACATGGCAAAGGTTCACTTGTTAATAAATTCCCTGGTGATCGTTGGCAGAAATTAGCAACGTTGCGCGCACTCTACGGATTCATGTGGGCACATCCCGGTAAAAAGTTACTTTTTATGGGTCAAGAATTTGCCCAAAATGATGAGTGGAGCGAATCTGCCGGCTTGCAATGGCACTTAACTCAATTTGATGAACATATTGGTGTTTCAAAATCTTTGGCCAGCATGAACGCACTTTATAAATCAACACCAGCGCTCTTTGAAAAAGATACTTCACCTGCAGGATTCTCATGGCTCGTTGGCAATGATGCAGCAAGTAATGTGCTGGCCTTTACCCGCTGGGATGATGCTGGTAATCCCCTTGTCTGTATAACTAATTTTTCTCCAGTGCCTCATGAGTTTTATCGTTTACCTATGCCTAAAGCTGGAACTTGGCGCGAAGTATTAAATACCGATGATCTTTCATACGGTGGTAGCGGTGTAATAAACCAGCCAGTTGAAGTATCCGAAGGCTCTGATTTAATAATTACGCTAAGAGTTGCCCCGTTAGCTACCCTCTGGCTTGCTTTGAGCGCTACCGCTTAATAAAGCCTTTGAAAACAGTGGGATCGAAAGCACCATCAATCCCGGGATCAATAGGGCAACTGCAAGTGAAGTAAATTCTGCAGTCCAAGCAATTACCCATTTTCCACCGAAGATCAAGAAATTGTTAATTAAACCAACTTGACCAATTACTACGGCACTGGGAAGCACGCTGCGTGCAGTTGCTGCATTAAAGAAACTTGGCGTTATAAATGAAGTACCAATGCCAGCAATTAAGCAGCCAAATGAAAATATTCCGAATGCCCAGTATTTATGAGTTTCGCCAATCATAATTGAAGCAATTACACCTAACAGAAAAAATGTACCCCCTATTGCCGCTCCAATATTGGCAGACTTGTTTAGCGGCATCCAGTTAACTATTCTGACGATTTGAAATCTACCCGGGATCATTGCACTCATAAAGAGGATATAGGGAAGCGTAATTAAGCCACCCTCAATTCCAAGGTATTCTCTAGCAAAAATATTTGACCAATCTCCCATTGAGATGTCCAGGAAAATCGCACAAAACATGCCACCAGCTATTAGTCGATCTACTCTAAGTGAAGTGAATATTTGTTTGACCGAATAGTGATCATCGCTAGTTTGTGGCTGAAGCGAAACAGGACGTAACTTGTTTCCGTAATAAATGCTTACTACAAAAACTAATATGAAAATAAGGTCTAACTGCAGTCTGGCTGATATTCGGCCGATGAAGAATCCGGAAAGTAAGCCGGCAACAAGTGCTCCTAGTGTCCAGAAACCTTGTAGTTTCACAATAATCGGTTTAGCTAACCGGGTTTGGCAATCAAAACCCTGACTATTGACTGCAATGTGAAATGCTGAAATTGAAAATCCGACCGATATTATTATGGGGAGAAATATCAAGCTTGATGTTGTATTTATCAGCAATATGAAACCAACATAGAGCGAACAAGTGCTCGCGATCAAAACTTTATAGCTACCAAGCTTGTGAACAATATGGCCAACGGTCAGCAGGCTAATAACACCACCTACGCTGCCCATGCTGATAATTGAGCCAAATTGGCCATTAGTTAGCCCTAGTTGCCCCTTAATGTCAGGAAATCTAGGAATCCAAGACATGATGCCAACGCCAAATAAAAAGAATAGTTTGGCGAGAGTTTTATACTCAATTTCTGGAGTTATCTCTTTACTCATCATTTGATTTCTAAAAGAGCGCACTGGCTAGTGAAGTTCGGGCAACTTTAAGCCGGGGATCAGCTGGATCTGCCAATTGGAATAGACCTAGCAAGTGATCTTTGACAGCAGTGCGATCGGCACCGGCAAAGCGACGTACGCAATCAAGTAACCGATTAAAGGCGGCATCTTGGTCACCACTAATGAACTCTAAATCAGCGCAATCAATTTGTGCTTTCACATTATCTGGTTCTGAAAGAGCAAGCGCAGTAACTAATTTAACCTCTAATTTTTCGGTTCTGATCAGTAGTTCTGTTTGGGCTAAACCTAATTTAGCAATCGCATCACTTGGTTTGCGAGCCACGAGTTTCTGATAAGCAACGCGCGCTATTTCGAATTGACCTGCTTCAAGTGCAGCAAGCGCTTCATCTTCTTCAGGTTCAATGGTTTCAATTGGTGCGCTACCAATTCCTTGCTCTGCCGCAAGTGTTAAAACTTTATCGATGACCATCTTTATTTGCTGCTCTGGGTAACTTTGATCAAAAAGTGGCACTGGTTGTTCGGCAATAAATGCAACGGCATAAGGAACGTTCTTTGTTTGCAGCGCCTGCGCTACTTGAGGCTGAGTGTCGGCATTGATGCTACCTAGTTGCCAGGCTCCATCTGCCTGGGTTTCTAACTTGCTTAACAATTCAAGGGTCGTCATAGATTCTGGACTACGCGGTGACCAGACCAACAAAATAACTGGCTTAGTGCGTGAAAGATCCACGACATTAGCCGCAAAGTTTTCAGCAGTAATTTCATAGTTTGAAGCAATTGCATTGGTCGCCTGTGCTGGCTTGGTAAGTGAACTTAAATCAACAGCTCGGCCGAAATTTGGGGGCAAACTCATTGTTGAATCATTCCACGGTTTCAATGCCGGAATCACGGCGATAAGGCAGAACCTCTGAAACATAGCTCTTACATGCGAAATCTAGGCCCACATCATGGCCTGCTGCTTCGCTTAGATACCAGCGATGCTCAAGGACTTCATGGAATATCTGTGCCGGTTCAACTCGACCAACATGTTCTGCTGGCACTGAATTAACAATTGGATTAAAAATCTCAGTTAGCCATTTAAAGGCTGTTTCGTTAACTGTTGTTGAAGTAGCACTTTCACGAGCTCGATAGCGATCGAATGAAGCAAGAATTCGTTTTGCTTGTAACTCTTCGGTGTCTAGCCCCATTAGTTCGCGCAAACGATTGGTGTGATAACCAGCTGCAACTAACTTAGGTTGAAACTTCAAGACCTTATTATCGCCATCAATTGCAATTGATACTTCTTCAACCGCAAAACCTAAATCATGTAACTGGCGCATAGCGCGTTCAACTGCACGTCGATCAGTAGGGTCGAGCGATTGCGGATCACGAAGAGCTGCCCATAATCGTCGATATCGTTTTATCACAGTGTCGCTGGCACGAACTGGATCCATACCTGGATAAAGAACTCCGGAAAGAGCTAAATCTTCGAGTTCGGCTGCAACATTAAAGTGCGCAATCTCTAAATCATGTTCGCGTTGTCCATCACTAAGAGCTTTCTGAAACTCACCAGTTTCGGCATCTACTAGGTAAGCCGCAAATCCTTCGGCATCGCGACGGAACAAAGTATTTGAAAGTGAACAGTCGCCCCACCAGAAGCCAAGGAGATGTAGCCGAACCAATAAAAGAGCAAGCGCATTAGCCATATTTGAAATGTCATGGGATGAAAGAGCGCCAGAAAGTACAACTCGATAAGGCAGTGAATATGGCAGGAAGCGCGTAGCTAAAACACATGGCAGCTCTTCGCCATTAATATCTTTACGACCTTCTACTACTGCGATGGGGTCGACGCTCGGTGCTTGCAATCGGCGAAGTTCTCGCAGGGCGGCGTACTCGCGATTAGCAAACTCTGAGACAGTCTCTTTAACTGCATAAACTTCAGAATCGGGATCATCATTTACTCTGATCAGACGAACGATGTGGCGTGAAATGCCGCGTTTTTCAGCGAGGGCTGGATCCTCTGGCCACTCTTCTAGCGGGCGATTCCACGGAAGACCCGAAATGGCAGCGATCTCTTCGCCAAAGCCAGTAATTCGTAGAGTCATGTGCTCATCTTAGGCAGTTACAATTGAACACATGGCGATAAGTAAGCGAATTAGAAAAGTTGTAGCGGGCGATCCCAAGGTAAACAGCACTGATATGGGTATTCCGGGTGATCCAATTAACAGATCACATCCGTTCTACTTTGGATTTGTGGCAACCATCGGTGCCCTAACTGCATTTGTCCTGATGCGCGCTCTTGCAAGCGCTTCGCAGATCTTTGTCCTAATTTTAATCGCACTCTTCTTAGCAACTGGCTTAAATCCAGCTGTTGAAGCGTTGCGCCGTCGCGGGCTATCGCGTACTAATGCAGTTACTGCCATCTTCATTTCGGTAATTCTCTTTGTAGTTTTCTTCGCTTTAATTGTGGTTCCACCAGTTGTCACTCAAGGCACAAATTTAATTAATCAAGCACCTGCCCTAATTCAAGGACTTGAATCGAATACCTTGTTTATGCGACTAAACGAGCAATATGGAATTCTAGATACTTTGCAGAAAGAGATCGCAGCTAGAACTTCTGATGGAAAATTATTACTAACTACTTTCGGTGGTGTTGTTGGTGTTGGTAAATCTGTTTTATCCGGAACTTTCTCAGCACTTACGATTTTAGTTCTGACTCTTTATTTCTTAACTTCACTGCCGCAGATGATTAATTTGGGGCTTCGCCTAGCACCAGCTTCACGTCGCCCTCGCGTTGGCGCACTTACTGAAGCAATAATTGCCCGAGTAGGTTCATTCGTGGGCAGCCAAGTAACAATTGCATTCATGGCCGGCATCTTTACTTTATTGCTTTCAATGGCACTTGGAATTCCTTCGCCAATTGCACTGGGAATGACCGTCTTGGTCTGCGGTTTAATTCCGCTAATTGGCCACTTTATTGGTTGCACTGTAGTTACTTTGGTGGCCCTAACTCAATCAATTACGATCGGTGTGGTTGCATTCTTGGCTTACGTTTTATATGTGCAGATTGAAAATTACTTAGTTACGCCGAAAATTATGAAGAAGACGTTATCAATCCCTGGCGCTGTAACGATCATTGCGGCCCTGATTGGATCTTCACTATTAGGTCTAGTTGGTGGACTTTTAGCAGTGCCGGTTGCAGCCGCAATTATCTTAATTTTAGATGAAGTGGTTTTCCCCAAAACAGATCAAGCTTAGATTTCGGTCGGAAGCGGCAATCTTTGCGGTGCCACGATTTTGGTAATTTCACTTAGAACGCGATAAACCGCAGGTTCGCCAACCCATAAGTGCTTTGCGCCTTCAACAGCAATCATCTGGTGATTTTTGATAACTGCAAAACGTTGAGCAGCCTCTGGCGGCTGGAGATAATCATCTAGCTCAGGAACGATTGTGAAAACTGGGCGACCATCTGTATTCCAATATTCCAAATCACTGGTTTCAGAAGTGCGTAATGGCGGACTCAATAAAATTAGCCCTGCATGTCTTAGATCTTTGGCATGTTGTAGGGCTAAATCAGTTCCGAAAGACCAGCCAACGACCCAGAGGTTTTCTAGCTTTAACGTATCAAGGCAGTATGAAAGCGCCGCTTCAACATCGAATTTTTCGGCAACTCCATTATCAAAACTTCCGCTACTAGTGCCATTAGCACTTGTGGTTCCGCGGGTGTTAAAGCGCACGACAGTTATGCCGGCCATATCGGGTAGACGATTCGCCGCTTTCTTATAGACATGACTATCCATCATTCCGCCAGCAGTAGGCAGTGGATGTAAGCAAAGAATCGCGCCGGTGGGGTTAGTAATTGGGCTAGCAATCTCACCCACCAAAGTTTCACCATCGGCGGTTGATAGCGTAAAAGGTGAGCGAATAGCCGGCAATACGGTGCTCGGGCGAATTGGTTCGGCCATTAGGCAAGTGTATCTTTGCGGCTATGGCCACATCACGTAAAAAGACCTTTGATTCAATCAATCCGGTATCCGGTGAAGTATTAGCTACCTTTCCAGTAGATAGCAAAGACACCGTTTCGCTAGTTGTTGAAACTGCCCATGAAGCGCTTTATCAATGGCAGCATCTAGGTTTTAAAGGGCGTAAAAAAGTATTGCTCGACTGGAGTGCATATTTAATCCGACATGTAGATGAGATCGCCGAATTAATTTCTGATGAGACCGGCAAGCCAATCAGTGATGCCAAGTTAGAAGCAGCTCTTGCGATAAACCATATTGGTTGGGCTGCCCGAAATGCTGAATATGTAATGAGTACCGAACGTCGCTCTCCTGGAGCGATCATGGCCAATATGTCGGCCAGCGTTGAACATTCACCAGTTGGTGTCGTTGGTGTAATTGGGCCCTGGAACTATCCGATCTTCACTCCCCTTGGTTCGATCACTTATGCACTGGCTGCTGGCAACGCAGTTGTTTTCAAACCAAGTGAATTAACTCCAGCTGTTGGTGTTTGGCTCGCAGATTCATTTGCCCAAGTTGCGCCGAGTGAAGATATTTTCCAAGTTATTACTGGCTTTGGAGATACCGGTAAATACTTATGTGAAAGCGAAATCAATAAGTTAGCTTTTACTGGTTCGACTAAAACCGCCAAGTTAGTCGCTGCTACTTGTGCGGCAAACATGATTCCGGTTGTTCTAGAATGTGGTGGCAAAGA
>JBIILF010000147.1:0-2666 GCA_044232785.1 Candidatus Planktophila sp.
TTAGTAATTATTGATGAGTTAGCTGACCTTATGATGGTTGCGGCTCGCGAGGTTGAAGAATCGGTAGTGCGTATTACTCAATTGGCGCGTTCGGCTGGTATCCACTTAGTGCTCGCAACACAGCGACCATCTGTTGACGTTGTAACAGGTTTGATTAAAGCGAACGTTCCATCGAGGCTTTCTTTTGCAACTAGCTCACTTGCTGATAGTCGCGTTATTCTTGATACACCAGGAGCCGAGAAATTAGTTGGACAAGGCGATGGTCTCTTTATTCCAATGGGCGCCAGCCGAGCAATTCGTATCCAAGGTGCATATGTTTCAGAGCGCGAGATCGAGGCAGTTACTGGCCACGTCAAGAAACAATTGGCTCCGCGATATCGGACAGATGTAACTGCGATACCGGTTGCAGCAAAGTTAGGCGATCGCGAAATTGGCGATGATTTAGATATTCTTTTGCAAGCAATTGAATTAGTGGTCGGAACTCAATTCGGTTCTACTTCAATGTTGCAACGTAAACTTCGAGTTGGTTTCGCAAAGGCTGGACGCTTAATGGATCTCATGGAATCACGTGGCATCGTGGGCCCCTCAGAAGGCTCTAAGGCGCGCACAGTTCTGGTAAAACCCGATGAACTTGATTCAGTTCTGGCGACTATTCGCGATTACTAAATGCCAGAGGCAATTTAGTAGGCCCGAAGAGATAAGTGGTGGGGTGAGAAGAAGGGCTATCTCTCGAATTGTTCACCCCATGGCTACCTTTTTAATACCGCATGGGGCTAGCCTTATCCTTCCTAATTGATATCTCTAGCAATGGTAAGTGAGTAAAAATGTCGCTCGGCGCCTTGATTACTAAGTCACGCACTGCCGCGCGCCTATCAATTGAAGACCTATCGACTATGACAAATATTCCCGCATCGTTATTGCGCGAAATGGAAAATAATAATTTTAAAAAGTGTGGTGGCGAAACTTATGCCCGAGGTCACTTAAGAAATATGGCAGCCAAGTTGGAAATCGATGAGCGAGCTTTCTTAGATTTATTTGAAATCGAAGTAGCTGCGCCAGAAAAGCCAATCCGCGAACTGCTAAATGAAAATAATGTAACGATGCCTTACCAAGAGCCAAAGCAAATTTCGTGGAAAGTTCTAGCCGCTGGATCAGCCGCCGCTTTAGTTCTTTTCGCCGGTGCTCAGATTTTTTTTTCTAATATAGATAGTGGCGACGACCCAGAGATAGTTGCAACGACATCAGCTACTCCATCTAATTCAGCTTCTGAATCTGTCGCACCTAGCGCTGCAGCATCACCAGAAATTGCTGGGGGAGTTAATGTCGAGTTAGTTGCAAGTAGGGGAACCACTTGGCTATATGCAACCAATGAAAACGGAACGCAGATTTTCTCTGGTCAAATTCGCAAAGGGGATAGCAAGCGTTTAAGCGAGGCTAAACAAGTTAATTTGCGAGTAGGCAATGCCGGTGGCGTCGATATCAGCGTTAACGGTAAAAGCGTTGGCTCGATAGGAGCTAATGGTGAGGTCGTAAACCTCACATACAACGCTGACTAGCTAAATAAAGTAAGATCAGCGCAATGAAGCGCACCGTAGCAGTCGTAACTTTGGGTTGTACCCGTAACGAAGTCGACTCCGAAGAACTCGCAGGTCGTTTATTAGCCGACGGCTGGACCCTAGTTGATGATGTTGAAAACGCTGAGGTTGCCCTAGTTAATACTTGCGGCTTTATTGAGTCAGCTAAGAAGGATTCAGTTGATGCGCTACTCGAAGCGAATTCACTCAAAGGGCACGGAACTACGCGCGCAGTTGTCGCTGTTGGCTGCATGGCCGAGCGTTATGGCGCTGAATTAGCCGCGGCATTACCAGAAGCTGATGCAATTTTAGGCTTTGATGATTACCAAGATATTTCAGCTCGCTTGCAATCAATCGTGGCTGGTAATTCACATGTATCGCACACACCACGCGATCGCCGCGCTTTGCTACCGATCTCACCAGTTGACCGCGCTGCCAAACGCGATGAAACTTTAGAGATTGCACCGCGCAAACGTTTAACTGATACGCCATGGGCTCCGCTAAAGATTGCAACCGGATGTGATCGTCGTTGTTCCTTCTGCGCAATCCCATACTTCCGCGGCGCATTTGTTTCACGTCGCCCAACCGAAGTAATCGAAGAAGGTCATTGGTTAGCCGAAAGTGGGGCAACTGAACTTTTCTTGGTTAGCGAGAACACGACCTCATACGGAAAAGATCTGGGCGACTTAACTTTGATGGAGAAAGTGTTGCCCGAACTAGTACTTATTCCGGGTGTGCAACGGGTTCGTTTGTCTTATTTACAACCAGCTGAAATGCGCCCATCTTTACTGCAAGCAATGATTGCAACTGAGAAAGTTTCGCATTACTTTGATTTAAGTTTCCAACATAGCAGTGCCACAGTTCTGCGTCGTATGCGTCGATTCGGCGATAACGAAAAATTCCTGCATCTAATCTCACAAATTCGTGCACTCTCACCAACTGCTGGAATCCGCTCTAACTTCATTGTGGGCTTTCCGGGCGAAACCGAAGAAGATTTCAACGAGTTAGTCGAATTCTTAAGCAAAGCCCAACTCGATGCCATTGGCGTCTTTGGTTATAGCGATGAAGATAATACTGAGGCGCTTGATCTTG
>JBIILF010000148.1:0-2662 GCA_044232785.1 Candidatus Planktophila sp.
AGGTGAGTTGTGATGTCCTCGATACGCTTAGAAAGCAAAGCGACCTGCGCTTCTGGGCTTCCGGTGTCGGTAGCTGAAGTGCCGTACTTAGCAATGATTTCTTTCTTTACTTCTGGTGTTAGTGCCATTTAATGACTCTCCTTATTAGTTACCGCCACGATGGCTTCCGGTTTGATACACGGAAGCTCTACTTCTCGTTGGACAGGGCAAAGGTTACCAGCGTGAGCGTGAGGGGCGAAATCGGGGCAAATCCCCGCCTGCCTGAAGATTAGGCTTCGGTGAGTTTTCGAGCCAGATCACAATCTTTCTTCATCTGTTCCAAAAGTGGCTCTAGGCCATCGAATTTTAGAGTCTCACGCAAATGCCAACCGAATTCGACGGTGGCATCTTGGTCGTAGAGCTCAAGGCCAATTTGATCGATGGCATAAGCCTCAACTTGGCGACCACGAACGCCGGCAAAAGTTGGATTGGTGCCGATTGAAATTGCCGCAGACCAACGATTAATTCCAACTGTTAGCCAACCAGCATAAATACCATCGGCTGGAATAGTTTGACCATCGATATTTCCTAAGTTGGCAGTTGGATATCCAATTTCGCGACCGCGTGCTTCGCCATGAACTACTACCCCATCAAGGCGATGAGGTCTAGATAAGAGAAGGCGAGCAGTTTCAACATCGCCGGTGGTAATAGCAGCACGAATTCTGGTTGAAGAAACGATTGCTTCCTCATCAGCTTTCAAATCTAAAATGTGAACTTTAAATTCTGGGTGGGCTTTGAGGGTTTCGATATTGCCAGCAGCTTTGTGGCCATAAGTAAAGTTCTCGCCAACGATCACGTCGCCAGCCTCTAGCTGTTTAACCAAGATTTGATTTACGAAATCCTCTGGTGACATCGCGGCAAATTTTTCATCAAATTTCATCACTGCGACTTGGTCTGCTCCATGAATCTTGAGCAAGACAACGCGATCAGCCAAGGTAGTTAGAAGTGTGGGTGCGCGATCTGGCGCAAAAACAGTTGTTGGATGTGGATCAAAAGTTAAGGCAACAATCTTGCGGCCATCGGCAATTTCTTTGGCGCGATCAAGAATGCTTTGGTGGCCTTTATGCACGCCATCAAAAACTCCGATTACGACTACATTGCTCATTGCATGAATTATGGCACCTCAGTTAACTGCAGCAAAAACTGCAATCGGAAGTGCTTTGCCCTCCTTATTCTGTAATAAGGCTAAAACTTCATCACTAGGGGAAATCGCAGCGGTAATCTCGTCATTGGCATTGGCTATAAGTGCTCGCCCGAAAGAAAGTTCAGTTGCTTCATCGACGGCAACTGTGCGAACTGCAAATGTTGCACGTGCCACATCTGCCATAGATAGCGGCGTGAAATCCTGGGCTTTAAGCGCGGCAATCGAAACTGTGCGATCTAGGCCAAAGCCGGCCACTCGAGTACGACGTAATTTATTGAGGTGTCCCCCAACGCCAAGTGCTGCCCCACAATCGCGCGCAATTGCGCGAATGAAAGTTCCGGCTGAACAAGTCACATCAATATCTACTTCAATGCGGTTTTCAACTCGGCGAATTTCTAAAATTTCTAAGTTGGAAATAGTTACTTCGCGAGCAGGTAGTTCAAAAACTTCGCCAGCGCGAACTCGGGCATGTGCGCGTTCGCCATCAACCTTTACGGCAGAGACTGAACTTGGACGCTGTGCAATAGTGCCGCGCATCTTGGCTAATTCACTTTCAATTGCGGCATCGGTTACAGCTGAAACATCAGCAATTGACGTTAATTCGCCTTCGTGATCATCTGTAATGGTTGCTGCTCCCAGAACCACTGTTGCTAAATAGGACTTATCGCCATTAGTTACATACTGCAGTAAGCGAGTGCCGTTTCCAAAACCTAAAACCAATACGCCAGTTGCCATCGGATCAAGAGTTCCGGCATGGCCAACTTTGCGCGTGTTCAGTGCGCGCCGACCCATTGCCACAACATCATGGCTCGTCATCGCCGGATCTTTATCGATTACTAAAAATCCGTGCGCAATCACAACTCTTCTGCTTCAAATTTAGGTTTATCAGGAATGATCTTTGGTTGCTTGTATGCATCTTCGCCCGCTGCATAAGTTGCTTGTGCTCGAAGCACTGCTACTTGGGCATCTTGCGCACGCACTTTATCGAGCAGCGAATCCATTTCTTGTGCGCTTTCAGGCAAGCTATCTAAATGAAACTCTAGGCTCGGGGTAATGCGAGTCTGTAGTTCATGCCCGACAGCTGAACGAATCATTCCTTTAGCACTTTCCAGAGCTGCGGCCGTTGCTGCGCGCTGATCTTCGTCGCCAAGTACGGTGTAGAAAACAGATGCGCTTTGCAGATCGCCAGTAACCCGCGCATCAGTGATTGTGACGAAACCCAAACGAGGATCTTTAACCTTCGATTCGAGTAACTGCGCCACAACCACTTTGATGCGATCGGCTACTTTTTGACTGCGATGTGATTGGCCCATAATTACGCGCGCTTCTTCTCACGCATCTCAAAGACCTGAATCATGTCGCCAACTGTAATTTCCTTCATATTGCCAAGTCCGATACCGCACTCGAAGCCTTCCTTAACTTCGGTTGCATCGTCCTTAAAGCGCTTCAAGGAATCAATAGTTAGGTCATCGACCAGAA
>JBIILF010000149.1:0-2655 GCA_044232785.1 Candidatus Planktophila sp.
ACAGGCCCGCCAGAAAGACCCTTCGCTACCACCGGCTGCTTTTTCAGCACTCGATGGTGATGCCAAATTCGGTTGCTCTGCTTGCGCATTTCAGATAATTTGTGAGCGCGAACTTAAAAGCCACGATAACGGCGCGGGGCATGTAACTCTTCTAGCTGGGGTCACTAAGAATGTTCAAGCAAAGCATTTCCCTGAGATAACCAGCATCCGCGAATTAGCGGCAGCTACCGGGCTAACCAAAAAGGCTGATAAATTTCAGATTCAAGCTCAAGCCAAAGTGCTAGATAAACCTATTTTGCTAGATCCAGATAAAGAGTTCTTGATCCCAGAATTTGATATTGAAATTGATATCGACTTAGAAAATAGCCTCTCGGCCTTTATTGATAATGGTTTATCCGAAGTTGAAGGCCAGGATCGGGTTTATCTATACGGTTTCGGAATTCACGATCGCACCGTAAATAAAGATTGGCATAGCGTTAATTTTGATTCCTACTCGGACTATTCAAACACCGAAAATGGTGAGTATCAATTACTCCTTAAAATGTGGAATTTTCTGAAAGAGCAAGTTACTAGTGCCGAAGCGGCCGGAAAAACAATTGGTATATTTCATTACCATGTCCACGAAGTAACTTGGTGGCGTAACTTTGCCCGTAACCATGAAGGCAAAGCTGGGGTTCCGACCCTTGATGAAGTTGAAGATTTCACAGAAGCCTATTTTGTAGATCTGCTAATTTACTCAAAACAAGTTGCGCTCGGAACCACTGGATATGGAATTAAGAAACTAGCGCCAAAAGCTGGTTTTCATTGGCAAGTTCAAGATCCAGGCGGCGCTCTCTCGCTTTTAAAATATAAGGAAGCCGTTGACCAAACGAAATCTAAGTCCGAACGCGACGAGGCAATTGCTTGGCTTTATTCTTATAATTTAGATGACGTACGTGCCACTTTTGCGGTTCGCGACTATTTGCGCAATTTAACTTTTTAAAACTGCTTGAGCAATCGAGAAATCAGATTCAAAAACCATTAGCGCTGGGCCATCATAAGTTTGTGTCAAATTAACTCTGATATTCGCGGCCATGAGTTTTTGTTTTAACACCTCAGCTTCAATGTAATTCTTAGGTGTTGGCAGCGCCACCAATAAACCGTATTGATCCTTTTTGCCAGCCATATCTGGAGCCGCTACAAATTTCTTGCCTTTGGTCCGGTTGGCAAAAGCCCACTTCAATATCAGGGCCAGAAAGGCGAGTGCGAAAAACCCACCAAAGGATGAGAGAAAGAGCCCGTTATTAATTCCACCCAGCATTAACTAAGCGTATTAGCCATGCCAAATTTATGCAGTACGAGTAGCCTGCGCAGATGAGTTCATATTTTTCAGCCCACGAAAGCATCGCCGCGATTCGAAGCGGAAAGACAACGGCTGCTGCTTTGGCCACCGAGGCGCTCGAACGTATTCAAAGCGTTGACCAGTCGGGCTATGAACTAAATAGTGTGTTGGCCGTTTCTAAGAGTGCGCTTAGTGATGCACTAACTATTGATAAAGACTTACCACTCGCTGGCTTGCCAATTTTTATTAAAGATAATATTCAATCAGTTGGCTTACCTGGAACCGCAGGCTCTAAAGCGCTTGAGAGTTTTCCGGTTACCCAAGATGCCGAACTAGTCACTCGCTTACGTGCAGCAGGGGCCAACATAATTGGTGCGACGAATTTATCCGAGTGGGCAAATATCCGCTCAACGACTTCAACTAGTGGTTGGTCAGCCGTTGGTGGACTAACTGCAAATCCTTGGATTCATAAACACAGTGCTGGCGGTTCTTCCTCAGGTTCAGGTTCATCGGTTGCAGCTGGATTAGTAACTATGGCAGTTGGCACTGAAACCGATGGCTCAATAGTTTGTCCGGCATCTTTAAATGGTTGCGTTGGAATTAAACCAACAGTTGGCAATGTATCCCGAGTTGGCGTAGTGCCAATTAGCGATGCGCAAGATTCACCCGGCCCAATGGCCCGTAGCGTTGCAGATGCAGCGCTTCTGCTCGAAGTGCTCTCTGGAATTCCTAACTTAGTTGCAGCTGCAAATTCAACAGAGCCACTTCGAATCGGCATTGTTAAGTCTTGGTTATCAGATGATGCTGGCACTGATGCGCTATTTGAAGCAGCATTAAGCGCGCTTTCTAAAACCAATGCCAAGTTGGTCGAAATAAAAGTATCGGCACCAGCGGAATCGATCGGCAACGATGAGTATGAATGCTTATTGCATGAATTAGTTGATGACTTAGCCGCTTATATGGCAGGTCGAACCGATGGCGCAATTGTCTCTTTGGCTGAAGTTGTTAAATTCAACTTACTAAATAGTGATACCGAACTAAAGTATTTTGGCCAAGAGCTATTTGATGCCGCACTTGAGTTAGGTGGCCGAGCCCGTGCCTATAACCGAAAGCGATCTCGTAACTTGCAATGGGCAACGCAAACTCTTGATACTGCGCTAACTGATGTTGATGTTTTAATCGGCGCTTCATATTCACCGGCCTGGGAGAGCACCTTAGGTAAAGGTGATGATTACGGAAAAAATAGTTGGATCACTATGGCGCCAGCAATTGCGGGATATCCAATTGGCACTATTCCAATGGGCATTACGCAAGGTTTACCAGTGGGATTAGGT
>JBIILF010000013.1:0-9864 GCA_044232785.1 Candidatus Planktophila sp.
CCACTGTTTTTGCCAATGACTTAATTGGTTCAGAAGTTTCTTGGGGTAGTCGCCCACGATTAGATGAAGCGCTGTCAGATGCAGATATTGTGCGTGACTCAGAACCTGAATTAGTCGGCGATTTATTAATTAAGGAAGAGACGATCCCCGTACTATTTCAAGGTCAAGTTATCGCAGTAATTTCCCGCCATCGAAATGCTGATTTAATGCGCTCGCCAAGCCGTCTCGAACTTAACTATCGTGAAATTGCTAATAATCTTTATCGAATGGTGGTTGAAGGAACCTTTCCTTACCAAGATGCCTCTTCTATCTTTGATCCCTCAGCTCGCGTTGGCGATGGGCTTATTCGCCTGGATTTAAATGGGGTTATTACTTATGCCAGCCCAAATGCCAGATCGGCATTTAACCGCATGGGTTGGGGCAATGATTTAGAGGGCTGCATCTTGGGTGAAGTTGCATCGCAAGTATCTTTGCAGCGCAACGAATCACATCATGAAGGCATTCGCAGTTCGTTTAGTGGAAAATCTTTACGACGAGCAGAGATCGAAAATCAAGGTGCCACCATCGATCTGATGGTGATGCCATTGCTTCAGGGCGAAGATCGAATCGGTGCGATTGTCTTGCTGCATAACGTGACTGAACTTCGTAGACGTGAACGCGAACTCGTGACTAAAGATGCCACTATTCGCGAAGTTCATCACCGAGTTAAGAATAATTTACAGACCGTCTCTGCTTTATTGCGTTTACAAGCACGCAGAATTTCTGAACCCCAGGCTAGTGCGGCACTTGAAGAAGCAGTGCGCCGAATTGCCTCGATTGCATTAGTGCATGAGACTCTCTCAAATAGTTCTGATGCAAAAGTTGCCTTTGATCAAGTTCTAGATAATCTTGTAATCCATGCGGCTGATTTGAGTCCACGCATGAATGAGATCAATATCCGCCGTAGTGGCTCACTCGCCGACATTGACCCACGAATCGCCACACCGCTCGCCTTAATAGTTACTGAGTTAATTCATAACGCTTTAGAACATGGGTTAGCCGAAACTGGGAAAAACTTAGTTATTCATTGCGAAAGATTTGAAAGTAGAGCTAAAGTCACAGTGAGCGATGATGGCGCAGGCTTGCCAAGTGATTTTGATTTAGTTAGTTCTTCTAATTTAGGTTTACAGATTGTAAGAACATTGACTGAAAATGAGTTACGTGGTCAGATTAAGTTAACTTCGGGGGAGTCCGGCACTCAAGCCGTGCTGGAGTTCCCGCTTTAGAATTGGTTTTGTTGTTCTTGCAGACGAGCACGATTACGTGCAGCGCGACGCTTTAGTGCGCGACGTTCATCTTCAGACAGTCCGCCCCAAACACCAGCATCCTGACCGCTCTCAAGCGCCCAAGCCAAACAAGCATCTTTAACAATGCAGCGATTACAAACTTTCTTCGCTTCTTCAATTTGAGTAATGGCAGGGCCAGTATTTCCAACTGGGAAGAAAAGCTCTGGATCTTCATCGCGGCAAGCAGATTGATGACGCCAATCCATCGCTTTCACCACCTGTCTTAAAACCTCGCGTACAGAAGCCAGTTCCGTACCAATTGATTAATTTGAACTTGCTACGATCTAATGTCGTAAGGTGCTTATTCTCCCGTGCGAACGCGGTTAATACAAGGACATACTGCAAGGGATTTCCCGATTGCAGGTGATTTACCTCGCTTACATTTAAATCTTGATCTATCTACAGTGCCCCCGACAGGATTCGAACCTGTGCACCCGCCTCCGGAGGGCGGTGCTCTATCCCCTGAGCTACGGGGGCGCGATGGCAAGGTTATCAGTTGCAATTGTGATCACGATTGCCGCATTAATCCTGCATGACAATTTCTAGCACTTACTGCGAGAATATCGCCATGAATCAGAGCGCATATTTTGCAACTGGCTGTTTTTGGGGCGCCGAGCGTCGCTTCTGGCAATTAACTGGGGTTATTGAAACTAGCGTCGGATACATGGGCGGCAATCGTCCAAATCCAAGTTACGAGCAGGTTTGTGCCGGCGTTACAGGCCATGCCGAGATGGTGCATGTTCTCTTTGACCCAACTCAAATTTCTTATCAAAGACTTCTTGAAGAGTTCTGGACGATGCATGATCCAACTTCACTAAATCAACAAGGTGGCGATATTGGAACTCAGTATCGTAGTTCGATCTATACAGCGACCGCAGAACAACTTGCGCAAGCAACTAAATCTCGGGATTTATATCAAGCTGTACTAACCAAGGCCGGATTCGATCCAATCGTTAGCGAAATACTTTCAGCCGATGGCGTTGAATATTATTTAGCTGAGGAGTATCACCAGAAGTATTTACAGAAGAATCCAAATGGCTATGACTGCCATTCAAGTACTGGCATAGCATTTCCAACCGGAGTACTTCTCTAATGAGTGATAAGAATTATCCAGTTCAAATTAATGAAGCAGAATTAAAAGCGAAGCTAGACCCGCTCTCTTATGAAGTTTTGCGTAATGCTGCGACCGAACGACCATTTACCGGCGAATACACCGATTCTGACAGAGTCGGGGTTTATAAATGTAAAGCGTGCGCCGCGGAACTTTTTCGTAGCGAGACTAAGTTTCACTCAGGTTGTGGCTGGCCATCTTTTTATGCACCAAGTGCCGATGATGCTGTAGACCTAATTGAAGATCGTTCACTTGCGCCTCGCGTACGCACCGAAGTCCGATGCGCTGCCTGTGGCTCACATTTAGGCCATGTTTTTAAGGGTGAAGGTTATGACGTGCCAACTGATGAGCGCTGGTGCATAAACTCAGTTTCATTAATCCTTGAGGATATCTAGTAGTCCAACCCACGGCTTTCATGAACTGCTTGATAGCAATACCAGGCAACAACACTTCGGTAAGGATGCAATTTCTCACCCTTTATATCTAAAGCCTTCGCCAGAGTTTCTTCTTTATTCTTATGGATTATGTCCCAACCCCGACGCACCGCTAAATCTCCGGTGGGCCAGACATTCAAGCGTCCGAGTTGAAACATCATAAACATCTCAACTGTCCAGCGACCAATGCCCCATAGTGAAGTTAATTTGTCATAAATTTCTTGATCATCATGGATTTCATCGATGGTATCTATGGGAATTGATTTATCAACAACCGCACCAGCTAGCCCCTTTATTGTGCGAGCTTTTGCGTCAGAAACACCTATTTCTCGAAGTGCAATGTCATCGAGTTTGATTATCTTCTTGGCGCTAATTGTCCCTCTGCAAAGATCAACTAAGCGCCCATGAATCGTTTCCGCAGCCTTTACGGCTAGTTGTTGAGAAATAACTGAACTGACCAAAGATTCAAAATGAGTCTCAGTTGGAGCGCTTCGACCTATTGTACAAAGGGGGCGGCGAGCTATTAGAGGTGCAAACTTGCGATCCATCTCTGAAACTTCAGCGACGATACGTCGCATCTTTTGCGCTGAGTGGACCGCCATAGATTAAAGGGAGAAAGATGGATATTCGTCAGTAACCAAAATAAAGGCGTAACCGTAAACTCGATTGAAGAACGCTAATATTCCCACCATTGCGTCAGCACACCAAACTGGATATTTGCCACTGAACAAAATTGAGAACCAAGCAAAAGTGGTCAAGAAAAGTCCGTAAACTAAATAGATTAGCCCCATCACATACAGCGGGATTGCCAAAAACCATTTAAATAGTGGCTTTACTCTGCTTAGTTGTGATCCGTTGCCAACTTCAGGCAAGGTAATTCTGACAATGTCATTCTCTTCGATTGATGGGTAGTCATCGGTTAACAGAAGTACGTATGCGTTTACTCGAGTTTCCAGAGAAATCAACGCATGATTAAAAGCCAGCACATAACTTGGGTATATCCCACGAAAGACCAAGGCCAAGAAGGCGGGCAGAATAATTAGTCCGCCCAAGCTATAACTCCAGTTATCAGTTGTGTATGAGTTGATGGCAAATGCACTGAAATAAAGGGCAACTGGCACCACGATAATTAACCTAAAGAAAGCGGTTAGGCGATTGCGATCTTCGAGTTCTACCTGGATTAAAGTCTGAATTTGATTGCTCATAACTCTAAAGTAGCCCTATTTTTAAGAAATCTATTGCCTTTTGCGCCCTTAACCTCTATTTTTTACATTTGTTACAGTAATTTACAGTTTCTTGCAGGAATTATTAGCAAGCATGGAGAGCAAATGGCCGGAATTAAAGAAGTTGCAGCCGAAGCAGGTGTATCTACTGCAACAGTTTCGCGTGCACTTCGCGGCCTTGAGCATGTAAATCCGCAGACTCGCGCGAAAATTGAGGCAGCTGCGGCAAAGTTAAATTACTCATTATCCGGAGATTCTGACCGGGTTCGCCCAGGTCGCACCAATAGCGTCGGGGTAGTTGCGCCATATATTTCGCGTTGGTATTTCGCCCAAGTTATCAATGGTGCCGAACAAGCTTTGCGCGAAGCTGGCTTAGATCTGCTCCTTTATAACTTCAGCCAAATGAAAGGGCGCGAGCGTTTATTCCAGCATCAATTGCTGAAAGGTCGCGTCGATGCGTTGATTGTTATTAGTTTGCCACCGACTGAAGAAGAATTTGCATCAATGCTAAGTCTAGGAATTCCAATTGCGCTAGTTGGTATGGCTCACGCTGACTGCGCGAGCATCAAGATCGACGATGTTGCTGGTGCACGTACTGCGACTCAACATTTAGTTAATCAAGGCCATAAACAGATTGGCTTGATGTCAGGCCGCCCAGATGACCCATTTAATTTTTCAGTTCCCCAAGATCGCCGTCGCGGTTTTATGCAAGTACTGGCCGAGAGCGGGCTGGAATGGTTACCTTCGCGTGAAGTTCATGGCGACTTCACCATGAATACCGCATCACGCGCGATGGATGATTTATTGGCTAGACCAAATCGACCAACTGCGATTTTCTGCGAATCCGATGAAATGGCATTCGGCGCGATGCAAGCTGCTAGACGACATGGTCTTAGCGTGCCGGATGACATTTCGATAATTGGTTTTGATGGTCACGAGATGTCGGAGTATTCGGATCTAACAACTATCGAGCAGCCAGTACAGTTGATGGGCGAAATGGCTGCTTGGTCAATCATGGAACGACTCCGTAAGCCAAATGCCGAAGTGCCATCATTAGTCTTACCAACTACGCTGGTGGTACGTAATTCCACCAAACGACTTGAGGCTTAAGAATGGCAACGGCAAATAAAGATGTCGTAATTATTGGCGGCGGCCATAACGGATTAGTCGCCGCAACGTATTTAGCTAAAGCTGGCAAATCTGTGGTAATCCTTGAAGCAAATGATGAAATCGGTGGCGCCACTGCCAGCGTGAGAGCTTTCCCAGAATTTGATGCGCGATTGTCGCGCTATTCATATTTAGTAGCGTTATTACCTGATCAAATCGTTAGTGATTTAGGGCTTAATTTCGCAACTGTGCCTCGAAAAGTCTCGTCCTACACCCCAGATTTAGATGGTTCCGGCCTTTATATATCGCGCCAATGGGATCAAGCCACCCAAGATTCATTTGCTTCAATTCCAGATGGGGTCGCAGATGCAGAAGCTTGGCAGCAGTTCTATGGCGAAGTTGCACTCTTCGCCGAACGGATTGCGCCCTACATGCTGCAACCCTTGAAAAGTCGTGACGAGTTAAAGGCGGCAATTGATTTACCGGAAATTTGGGATTATTTAATTGAGCAGCCGATTGGCGAGATTATTAACGCCCGATTTAAAAGCGATCTGGTTAAAGGCGTAGTGCTTACCGATGCACTAATTGGTACCCATGCATCTGCCGATGATCTGCTTGCAAATATTTGCTTTTTATATCACTTGATCGGAAACGGCACCGGCGAATGGAAAGTACCTAAAGGCGGCATGGGAGCGTTAGTTACTGAACTTGAACGCGTTGCCCGTGCTGCCGGTGTTGAGATTCGCACTAACTGCAAAGTTGTTTCAATCTCTAGTAGCGCTGATTCTGTCACTGCAATAATTGAAAATGGTGATCAATTTGTTGCGAGCCACCTGCTTTCTAATGCTGCGCCACAAGTCTTGGCGAAACTACGCAACAAACCTCAACCAGTAAGTTTGTCGGGCGCTCAATTTAAAATAAATATGCTGCTCAAGAAAATGCCTAGATTAAAAAGCGGTATCTCACCTGAACTTGCTTTCGCCGGAACTTTTCATATCAGCGAGAAATATTCACAACTCGAAAGTTCATATCAAGAGAGCAAGGCAGGCAATTTGCCTGCATGTTTCCCATCAGAGATGTATTGCCACACTCTCTCTGACCCTTCTATTTTGAGCCCCGAATTACAGGCAGCCGGCTATCAAACACTTACGCTCTTTGGCTTGCATACCCCAGCAGAACTATTTGATGGCGACCATGAAGCGACCAAAGCTGCAGCGCTAGTGGGCTTTATTGCTGAGTTAGATAAATATTTAGTCGACCCGGTATCTGAAATTATTGCTCGCAATAGCGATGGCTCAGCCTGTATTGAAGCAAAGAGCCCGATCGATTTAGATGAAGCGATCTCATTGCCGCGCGGAAATATCTTCCATACCGATCTAACATTCCCATTCCGCGAAGAAGGCGATAGCAGGCGTTGGGGTGTTGAAACAGATGATCCCCGGATATTTATCTGTGGCGCAGGAGCGCAACGTGGCGGGGGTGTGAGTGGAATCCCTGGTCATAATGCCGCAATGGCCGTTCTGGAAAAGTAAAAAAGTAATAGGCTTTCAACTATGAGTTCTGATAAAAAGTTAAAGCCAGAAACACTTGCGATTAGCGCTGGTCGCCCAGTTCCAGAACCCGATGGCGAACTCAATACTCCGATTGCGTTGAACTCAACTTTCCATGCCGGTGGCCCAATTGGTTATGGCCGCTACGGAAATGAAACTTGGACTGCTTTAGAAAGTGCAATAAGCGCACTTGAAGGTGGCCAAACGCTAGCTTTTGCATCAGGCCAAGCTGCTGCAAGTGCGATATTTAATTTACTGCCAATTGGTGCACCAGTTGTTGTTTCCGATGAAGGCTACCAAGGTATCGCCGCGCTACTTAAGGGATATCACGAAATTGGCCGACTAGAAGTTCGCTTTGTCGAAGCGACAAATACGGCAGAAGTTTTAGAGGCGGCAAAGGGAGCAGCACTTCTTTGGCTGGAATCGCCAACTAACCCAGCACTTGAAGCAGTAGATTTAAAAACAATCATTGCAGGGGCTAAGAAATTAGGCGTTGGGGTTGCAGTCGATAACACATTGGCAACTCCGCTAACACAAAAACCACTTGAGTTTGGTGCTGACCTGGTTATGCATTCAGTAACGAAATACTTTGCCGGACATAGCGATGTAATTTTGGGATCAATTTCCACTAATGATCCTGCGCTATATAAGCGGTTAGCCGATATCCGTAAGTTAAGTGGCGGAATTCCTGGTCCTTTTGAATCATGGCTTGCGCTTCGAGGAATTCGTACCTTCCCACTTCGTTTTCGCGCTGCTGAAGCCAATGCCAAAGAGTTAGCAAAACGCCTGGGCGGCCATTCCAAAGTTAGCAAAGTTCGCTATCCCGGCTTCGGTGCCATGATTTCATTTGAATTAACTTGCGATGCTGCTGGCACTGATTTAGTGACCCAAAGCGCCACGATTATCACCAACACAACAAGCCTTGGCGGCGTCGAATCTATGTGGGAACGCCGCCGACGTTGGGCAACGGAAAGCCATAAAATCTCCGAATCCTTGATCCGATTCTCAGTTGGCTGCGAAGATGTCGATGATTTATGGGATGACATCACTGCCTCATTAGGCAAAATTTAAGTTATAGGAGTATTTTTATCTTATGATCAAAGCAATTAAGCGTTTCGTCGGCGTAGTTGGCGTAGCTCTATTGGCTTTTCGCGCTATCGGTTCATTTCTCTCTTGGGTAGATAAGCAAGATGAAACCGAAGTAGATGCCTGGATCGATGAAGAAGAATCTGAAGACGCTTAATTGAGCCAAGAATATATTGCTGGCAGTTGCAACATTGGCAAAGGTGAAATTCGTCGCCGTCAATTAGTTGCCGTCGCAGGAGCAATTTTTTCACTCATCACGCTTGCTGGTTTGATTCAGAGAGATGCAACTCCAAGTGGCCGTCTAATTATGTTTCTTCCATTTTTAGTTTTTGCGACTGGTTTTGTGCAGTCTCGAAAGCGTTTCTGCCTAGCCTATGGATTTGCGGGAACATTTAACTTCGGTAAATTAGGTCAAATCTCCAAAGTAGCCGATTCAGCCTCTCAAAAGGCTGATCGAAAAATGGCGATCACAATTTTGCTGCAATCCTTATCACTCGCTGCAGCGCTGACGCTCATCGTATTTGCACTACCGCTTTAGCGCTTCCATTAATCACTCGTTAGTGCCACAGTAGTCATATGGAAATTATCATTCAGTTGAGAAATGCCCAGGTAGCCGAAGATTTCAAAGGAATAGTTACCGAAAAACTCAAAGCGTTAGCAAGATTTAATGTAAAGCTAGAACGTGTCGAAGTTGAAGTAATCGAAGAGAAAAATCCGCGCCAAGGTAAGCATGACCATAGAGTGGTAATCACTTCACGTGGCGCAGGTCCATTACTGCGTGCAGAAGCTGCCGAATTCAATGGGGTAGCAGCCTTCGATAAAGCAATTGCCAGCTTTGAACTTCAGATTCGTAAAGTCCATGAGCGCTCTAAAGAACATGGTCGAGATACATTGCGCGATCGCGCAATCGATTTAAATAATCTCTGAACCATCTTTACGAGTGGCAGTAAGGCTTGCCACTGCGGTAATCAACAATGTGCCAATGATTACACCTAAGCTGAACTCAATCGAAACATGAGGCACCGATACGCCGGCGATCTCGTGAATTCCAATTCCATGGAATGCCTCAAAGAACATCTTGATGCCAATAAACGCCAAGATAATTGAGAGTCCTTTTGAAAGAAATACCAATCGCTTAAGCAGTCCTTGTAATAGGAAATAGAGCTGACGTAGCCCCATCAGCGCAAAAATATTGGCAGTTGCAACAATGTATGGATCTTTAGTAATTCCAAAAATTGCCGGAATCGAGTCGAGCGCAAAGACGAGGTCTGTGATTCCAAGAGTTAATAAAGCGATCATGAAAGTTGACGCACCTCTCGCACGTAAAATCTTTACGATTTTACTGTCATCCGGCGTAGTTTCGTGATCTTCTTTCTCGATTAATAAGCGATAAGCCGTGTAAATCAAGAAGGCACCAAACACAAAGAAAGCACCCGAGAATCGAGAAATAATTGCCGAGCCTGCAGCAATAAAGCCTCCGCGCAAAACTAAGGCAATGATGATTCCCAGCAGCAGCACAAGTTGCTGCTTAGTTTTATCTATTTGCAAGCGACTCAAGATAATTACAAATACGAAGATATTGTCAACGGAAAGCGCATATTCAGTCAGCCAGCCGGCAAAGAATTCCTTCTGTGCGGACTCACTTGGGGTCCAGTTGGGCATGAAATAACCAAAGGCAATTGCAGCTGACACATAGATAACAGTCCAGATTGCAGCTTCGGCAGTGCTGGTCTCCTTATTTCTCCGCAGAATTGCAATTATTAAGTCGAAAGCAATAACTGCTGAAAGAACACCAATAGTTATTAGCCAAGTAGAAGTCGATTCCATGGCGCAACTTTACATAGTGTTGGTGATTCTTACCTTCTAAACCAAATGGCACGCTTAGGCATGAGTTCTAACTCACCATTTTCACAGGTTGGCGATCCACTTGAGGAAAGAATGACTTCATTGGCTGCGAGTTTTACTGAAGCCTCGCCAGAATTTAAGTAAACCTGAATATCACCGCGAGCGAAACCTAGAACTCCTTGC
>JBIILF010000150.1:0-2638 GCA_044232785.1 Candidatus Planktophila sp.
GAGATGAGAGCAGATCAATAGCGGCCGCAGTCTGATTGCTTAAATCAACCGAATCTTCAGCTTTGTTCAGAAAGAACGAGACAACGCAATCTTTACAAGCCAAATCTCGTAGGGAACAAGAATCGCAGTCAATAATCATGTTCTTAAGTTATAGCCGACCACTGACATTGGCTCCGAAGAATAAAATTGAGGTTAGACACTCGGGTATCTCCATGAAAAACCTTCGCCAACCCCCTACCTTTTCTCCGTGCCTGTTATCGCCTCATTAGTCGTCGGTTCCGATGGATCCACTAGCAAAGATGGCCGCTCGGCTGGAGTTTCAAGTGCGGCCGATCGCCGTGCCTTTCTAGCGCGCCGCCGAACCGCTAGTGCACTTTTAATTGGCGGAAATACCGCGCGCAATGAGCCTTATCAAAAGACGCCAGTTCCAGTAGTTGTTGTTTCTAAGTCAATGTTGAATCCACTTTCTAATAACCGCAATGCTCACTGGTGGAACTGTGATCCGGTTGAAGCTCTAGCCCGTGCCCAACGCTTATTTGGTGAAAATATTGTTATCGAGTCAGGCGTTTCAATTATTGAAGAGTTAATCGCCGCTAAAAAAGTAGATCGTCTTGAATTAAGCGTTACTTCAGTTACTGACGGCGAAGATAAAGTCGATTTCAAAAAGTTACTAAGTAAGTTTGCAAATGTGTCCGAGCGAATTGAAGAAGATACAACTTTTTATACTGCTAGCAATTAAGTTTTAGTTCGCTGCAAGTATTGCAACGCCGGCTATTGCAAAGAAGACACCGACATATTGCACTTTATGTAGCCGTTCATGTAGCAACTTAAATGCGAGCAATACGGTGAATACTGGATATAGCGCGCCAAGTACCATTACTAGCGAGACCATTCCCTCTTGAGTTGCTAGCCCCAAAGTGAAGTTAGCTAGAAAATCAGCCACTCCAATTAATATTAATGATGGTGCATCGCTCTTCTTGAACCCACCCGCAGTGCGAAATTTGATTGCCATGCCAATTATAAATATCGCAGTTGTTGCACGCATTGTTACCATAGTCATCAGCGCACTTGATTCAGAACCAATCGACATGAAAGTTAAACAAGTACCGAAACCGAAAGCTGCTGCAAAAGCAAGAACTAGCGGCTTCAGCGAAATTCCTTCGGAGACTTCTGGGCCACTTGCGCAGAAGGCGCCAAATAGTGCAACGACGACTCCGAGCCATTGACCTCGTGATAATTGTTCGCCACCAATTAAAGCAAACGCGAGAGGGATAACGGCGCTTAGCGAACTAATTGGCGAAACCACTCCCATTTTTCCGGTGCTTAAACCGATGTATAAACAGATTAATCCGATGTAACCAAAAATTCCGGCTCCTACGCCAGCCCAGAAAAAGCCAGAGAAGAATCCATCGTCGCCAAATGCGACAGCGCCTCGTTCGCCAGTTACCAAGATCAAGAAAATACCAAATGCCAAACCAATTAATTGGGTAACTCCAAGAACAGCAAACGCTTGATATTTCTTACTCATGCGGCCGGCTTGGAAATCAGCGCTGCCCCAAAGGGCGCTCGACAAGAGTGCTAGCAAGAAAGCCATTCGCGTAGGTTACCGCCCTGCCTCCCCTGATTTAGCCTTCGCCATCTTTAGAATTAACCAGTGGATGCCGCAGCCTTTGATCGAATGATTGATCAACTTCGGGCTGTTGATACTCGTTCTGAAATAATTCTCGAAGAAGTTCCCGCGCCTCAGAAGCTAGCTAAATACTCCTTCGCGTTTTCCGCCGATGTCAGCAATGGCTTGACTGGCGATGCTGAAGATGGAGTTGGCTCAGGTCGCTTTGTCTTGTTGCACGAACCAGGCGGACAAGATACTTGGGAATCTGATCTGCGTTGCGTAACTTTTATGAGCGCAGATGTCGAGCCAGATATGCATGAAGATCCGATGCTCGCTGATGTTGGCTGGTCTTGGTTTTTAGATTCATTAGCAGATGCTGGTTGCCAATATGCAGCACCTAGCGGCACCGTAACCAGAGTTGATAGCGCTTCCTTCGGAAAGTTAACTGGTCGCCGCAATGAAGCCGAAATAGAAATCCGGGCTTCGTGGTCTCCAATTATTAATTCACCTGATGAAATGATTAACCACATAGCTGCTTGGTGCAATCTGCTCGCAACCGTTGCCGGATTAGCGCCAATTCCAGATGGCGTTTCGGTTATTACGCCATCTCGCAGTCGTCGTACTAGTTAAGTTATTTCATGAGCGAAGTTGAAGTAAGTACTGCCACCCCACTATTAACGCCGGCAGCCGGAACACCCGATGTCATTGAAACCGAAGCTGCTTTTAGATCTGCGCTATCAGATTTAACAGAAGGAACCGGACCATTTGCAGTTGATGCCGAGCGTGCTTCTGGCTATAAATACAGTGCTCGTGCATATCTAATTCAGATCAAACGAAATGGCGGCGGTCTTCATTTAATCGATCCGATTCCATTTGGTCCAGGCCATCAACTTTTTATCGAACTAAACGAGCTGCTAAATACTGATGAAGTAATTCTTCATGCCAGTACCCAGGATTTACCGTGTTTACGCGAACTTGGTATTAATCCAAAATTGTTATTCGACACTGAACTAGGTGGACGTATTG
>JBIILF010000151.1:0-2614 GCA_044232785.1 Candidatus Planktophila sp.
TAGAGGGTGTCTTTGCCGTAGCCATGGCGGTGATTCTGCCAATAAGTTGGGCTAAACCTGTGCATCTAGGGCTGGGCGCGCCCCCACGATTACAACACACTTGGCTGCAATCGTCAGAGCCGCACCTAAAGCAGCAGTGAAATCAAGTCCGGCTTGATCGGCTGCAATAAATCCGGCCGCAAAACTATCGCCAGCACCTGTTGTATCAATTACTTCTGAAGTAATTGCCGGTAGTGAAATCGATGAAGATCCACGATTAGCAGCAGTTACGCCATTGGATCCGCGCTTTACAACAACAGTGGGGCAGATTTGAATTAAATCAGCAATCGCCGAATCTAAATCAGTTGCTGCGGATAAGTACCTGGCTTCTTCTTCATTTAGAAGTAAGCAGTGCACTTGATTGATCCAGGCCCGAATTTCGGCGATCGGGACGCCATCCATTCCGCCAACTGTTGCAGGGTCGAAGTAAATTTTTAATCCAGCGGCCTTAATCTTGCCGATCATCTGCAGAATACCTTGCCGAGATTTTGGATCAAGAAGTGCGTAACCTGAAATGTAGGCAGCATTGAAAGAGTTAAGTTCAGGTAAATCGGCCAGAGTTAAACCGCTATTGGCACCTTTATCCGGAAACATGCTGCGTTCGCCATCTTTATCAACGATAACAACCACGATTCCAGTTGGGGCACCATGAACATCAATTTCAGAGTAAGTAACACCTAAGCGATCGAATTCGCTGCGCACTGCAACACCTGCGGCATCTTTACCGATCCGCGCCAACATATGGCTTTGGGCCCCAGCAACACGCAACCAAGCTGCAACATTGCCACCTGCGCCACCGCCATGAGTCGAAACTTTTGCTGCGGTATCGCTGCCGTAATTGATTTCCGAGCCGATAATGGCAACTACATCAAGATTAACTTCACCGATGCAGAGAATTTTCGACATATAAATTAGTTACTAGCTACTGCAATATCGGCAGCGAGAGCACTATTTGATTTAATAATTTCGATATTCACCGAAAGCGATTCACCTTCGGATGTGGCATGGAAATGCTCTAGCAAAAATGGCGTTACATCTTTACCGATGATGTGAGCTGCTTCAGCTTTTGCTAGACCAGTAGCCAAAATTTGATCATGCTTTGCACGGTTCATCTCTTTTGCAACTGGGTTAGCAACGAGAAGGGCTGCGTTATTTGTACCAACTGCTGCGCGAGCTGCCATTACATCAGCAATTTCAGCAGCCGAATTAACTTGATGTTCGATGGTGAAACCAGAATCAGTTAAATAGAAACCAGGAAATGCTGTTGTCTGATATCCAACTAGCCCGATTGCCAGAGTTTCTAAGCGCTCAAGAGTTGCACCAACATCGAGAATTGATTTAACGCCAGCACAGACGACAGTGATATCTAAAGCGGAAAGGGCAGTTAAGTCGGCTGATTCATCAAATGATTCAGTAGCGCCACGGTGTACTCCGCCTAAGCCGCCAGTAGCGAAAACTTTTATGCCGGCCATGGCAGCTAAGTGAGCCGTTGCTGCAACCGTGGTTGCGGCAGACTTTTTGCTGGCAACTATTACCGCAAGATCGCGACTAGATGCCTTGCTAATGTCGTCGCGGTTTGCGATTGCGACTAGCTGCTCATCAGTTAAGCCAATATGTACAACGCCATCGAGAATTGCGATAGTTGCTGGGGTTGCGCCATGTTCACGCACGATTGCTTCGACTTCGCGGGCCACATTCAAATTTGATGGACGTGGCAGGCCATGGCTGATAATCGTTGATTCCAGAGCAACAATTGGCGATTTACTCGCCAGCGCTGCGGCGACTTCAGGCGAAAAGACAAGCGCGGATTTCATACCCTAACCTTAACGCATGCATCTTCAGCAAATCATGCCCGCGATATTCGCAGGTCTTGGCTTAGCTGAAGTAACCGATGAAATTGGCGCCGGCGAATCACCTAAAGGCCGTGAAGTTCTTTTTCTAATCGATGGTTTAGGCGATGAAGTAATTGCGAAATACGCCGAATATATTCCGACCCTCTCTACCTTTACTCGTAGTGGTCGTGTGCAAACTGCTTTTCCTTCAACGACTGCAACTTCGCTAGCCACTTTAACTACCGGTACTTTGCCTGGGGCTCATGGCATGTTGGGTTACACAGTTCGGGTTCCGCGTAGCAATGGTCGAATCTTAAATGCGCTCAGGTGGGATGATCGAGTTGATCCAACTTACTGGCAACCAGTTCCGACATTATTCGAGCGCGCAACTGCGGCAGGAATAAATGTTTCACATGTTGCCGCAAAGCGTTACGAGAACACTGGGTTTACGCAGGCAGTATTTCGTGGCGCAACTTATCGCGGCGCTAATTTGGTTGATGATTTAGTTGCCCAAACAAAGTTGGCTTTAGCTAAATCACCCGCACTCGTTTATCTCTATATGAATGATCTTGATTCAGCTGGCCACAGCGATGGCGTCGGTTCTGATAAATGGTTAGCTGCTCTGACGATGCTCGATCACATGGCTAAGCAATTGATAATTGAATTACCAAAAGGAACCCGGATTTGGCTAACTGCAGATCACGGCATGATTAATGTCGAAGAGAAGATTGTGATGGGCCGAG
>JBIILF010000152.1:0-2605 GCA_044232785.1 Candidatus Planktophila sp.
CAGGAATTTCAATGATGCTATATGCCAATGAGTGTTCAATAACTAAATCAAAAAGTGCTTCTCGTTTATTTTCTTTAATTTCTTTGGAATCTCGGACCGGCGCTAAATCAGGATGAAAGGGATCTTTAAAAATAACTGCAGCCACAACTAATGGACCAGCACATGCACCGCGACCAGCTTCATCAACTCCGGCAATCGGTGAAATGCCAGCTTCAATTAATAGCTGCTCAATCACCTTCATGTGCGCTACTTAGTTTTTGTAGTGACCGCTGGTTGATTTAACGCATCAACGTTTGGCACAAGTGAAATATTCTTGATCGGCCAGATAACTGCTAATACTCGACCAGTGACTCGATTTAGCGGCACGAAGCCCTTATTTATATCCTCTTGGTGATAGCGCGAATCAGCGCTGGCGCCACGGTGATCGCCCATTACCCAGATTTTATTTTTAGGAACAGTGACATCAAAATTCATATCACTTGGAACATTGCCTTTAAAGATATATGGCTCATTCATCTCTTGACCATTAACTGTGATTTTCCCAGTGTTAGTGCAACAAATTACGTGATCGCCAGCAACGCCAACAACACGCTTAACTAAGTACTGTTTAGCTGGGTTTGGCAGAACACCGACTGCGACCAAAGCTGATTTCAACTTGGCGATCACAAATGGTGCTGTTTCGAAATCAGCGGCCGGTAACCAATTATCGGGATCACGGAAAACCACTACATCTCCACGCTTAATATCATTTGCGATAAATGGGATGCGATTAACGGCTACTCGATCATCGACTTGCAGAGTGTTCTCCATCGAACCTGATGGAATAAAGAAAAATTGAACAATAAATGTTTTTATGAAAAGTGATACAACGAGTGCAACAACAATTAGAACTGGAAATTCGTGTAAGAAAGTCCGCTTGCGTCTCATCTGCGCAAACCGCGTTTAACTTTAGAAGTTATTCGGCTGGCTTGTCTTCGGTTGCAACAACTTCTGTTTCAACCACAGCTTCTGGAGTCGCAACTTCAGCTGGAACCTCTACGGCTCCAACCACAACTTCTGGAGCCACAACTTCAGCTACAACTTCGGCCACAACAACTGGCTCAGGAATAACAATTGGTTCTGGAGTTGAAAGAATTCCATCACCGTAACCTTCAACGCCATCGCGCTTTTCGCGAATCTTGGCAGCCTTACCGCGAAGATCGCGCAAGTAGTAAAGCTTGGCGCGACGTACATCGCCCTTCTTTACAAGTTCAATCTTTTCAATAACTGGTGTGTGTACTGGGAATGTACGCTCGACACCAACGCCGTATGAAACCTTACGGATGGTGAAAGTTTCGCGAACGCCATCGCCTTGGCGACGGATTACGATTCCTTGGAAGACCTGAAGACGGCTCTTGTTACCTTCGATAACGCGAACAGAAATCTTGAGCTCATCGCCGGCACGGAATTGCGGGATGTCTTTGCGCAGGGATGCTGCATCAACGGCGTCAAGAATGTTCATTTTCGTCCTCTTTTATCTAGATCTAGTCGCGGCTTAAATAACCACGGCAGACTGCGTATCTTGCCACAGGTGGTCGCCTAAGCGTAAATCGAGCCTGAGCGCTTAACCGGCGCAGAACTACAGGCTCAGGCGGAAAGTAAGCGTGGCATGCAGAGATGGGGCGGCAGCGATCGTCGTACCCGCCACTGTCGTGACTTTGGCCCCCGCCTCGCTGGCAATTAAGCCGCCGGCAGCTAAATCCCACTCTTGTAGCCCTTTTTCAAAGTAGCCATCGAGTGCGCCCATTGCCACATGGCAAAGATCGACGGCGGCTGCGCCATTTCGGCGGATATCGCGAATTCGATTAAGGAGTTCGGAAAGTTGGGCTAGCTGGGCTGGCCGCGCATCAACATCATAGGCAAAACCAGTAGCAATCAAGGCGCGATTTAGTTCGACCCCATCATTGCATTTGATTGGCTGCTCATTTAAGTATGCGCCGCCCCCTCGGCTGGCATACCAAGTCGAGTTAATGGTGGGTGCAACTACCACGCCAACAACAACGCCGTCGGAATCTTTTGCCGCGATGCTCACATTCCAGCCAGGTAATCCATATAAATAATTAACGGTGCCATCGAGTGGATCGATTACCCAGGTGATCCCAGATTTTGAAGTTCGCTCAGAACCTTCTTCGCCGATGATGCCATCGTCAGGGCGGGCTTTTAAAATTTCGGAAACGATGTGGGCCTCGCTCTGCGAATCCATTTGTGTGACTACATCGATCGCTGTTGATTTAGTCGAAACCTCAAAGGTGGTTGGTCGCTTTTGTAGCAATTCGCCCGCTTCGCGCCCCACTCGTTTAGCTAATTCGAGAAGTTCGGCGGTTAAATTCGCATCAGTCATTTCGCAATTCTACTCCCTTGAAATCCCGCTAATGTCACGGCTCATCGGTTAGGCTCTGAAAACTATGAGTGAACTGCGTGTTAACGGCAAGTCCGAAGATGGCCAATATCTATCTCTTTTAGATAGCGATGGCAAAGAGTTCAGTGTCCGCATTAGCGACACTTTGCGTTCGACCGTTAATCAACCACGTTTGATGTCAGTACAAGAAGATGAAGCTGCGCCAAT
>JBIILF010000153.1:0-2593 GCA_044232785.1 Candidatus Planktophila sp.
CGTAGTTAAAGTGCCGGTTTTGTCGAGTAAAACTCGATCAATCCCGCGAGCAGCTTCAAGCGCACTGGGGGCCGAAACGACTATTCCACGCTGGGCACCGCGGCCTGAGGCAACCATTAGCGCTACTGGCGTAGCTAAGCCAAGGGCACACGGACAAGCAATAACTAGGACAGCAATACCAGTTGCAATTGCATGGGTAAGTTGTGAATCATATAAATACCAAGCTAAACCAGTAGCTATTGAAAGCAGCGTTACAACGGGAACAAAGATGGAACTGATCTGATTAACCCGGGTTTGAATAGGTGAGCGGCCACCTTGAGCAGAAAGAACCATCGCAGTGATTCGCGCTAATTCAGTATCGTCACCAACGCGGGTAGCTTTCACAACAATTCGACCATTGTGATTAAGAGTTGCCCCAATAACTTTCGAGCCAGGTCTAACTTCGATCGGCAAGGATTCACCAGTGATCATCGAATTATCAATTGCACTTGTGCCGGAAATAACTTCACCATCTGTGGCAATTCGCTCACCTGGCTTAACTACAAATTCATCGCCTACTTGCAGATTGGTAATCGGAATAATAACTTCTTGGCCAGAGCGCAAAACTACAACTTCTTTGCTGCCCAGTTCGAGCAAGGACTGAAGCGCACTTCCGGCAACAGATTTAGCGCGCGCTTCTAAGTAGCGACCTAGAATTACAAAAAGCAACACACCCGCAGCAACTTCGGTATAAACATCACCAGTACCAGTTGAGTTGGCATAAATCGACCAACCAAACGCCGCGAGTGAACCCAAAGAAACTAAGTTATCCATGGTTAAGGCGCCATGGCGTTTTGGATTAATAAAAATTAAGAAATTATTAAATGCTGCACGGTGAATTGGAAATGCCACGAGGAGGATTAGCGGCGCCGTTAAAGCGATTGCCACCCAAGCAGTTGGTGAATAAAGTGGATGCGGCAAGCCAAAAGCATCTAGCTGATCATGCACAAACATGTCGATTGAGTGATGCCAAGTCATGACCATTGAAATTGCGATGGCCGGTACGCCAAAGAGGATCGAAAGCGCTAAAGCCAGCCCAGAACGCTTGCTATGGAGCGCTAATTGAGATGGGTCTGAAACCAAAGTTGCCGCGTATCCAGCGCTCTTAATTGCAGCGATCAGAGATTTAGTAGTTACATTTTCGTCGGCACTGACATGAACCGACTCAGTTGCGAAGTTAACAGTGGCCTTAGCGCCTGCAATTGAATTTAAAGCGCCTTCAATACTGTTTACGCAAGAAGAGCAAGTCATGCCACTTACTTTGAAGGTATAAATCAATTTAGGGCCGCCATAACTGTTGGGTGGAGCAAGGTATTTGTTGAAACTCCACTACCACCGAATGGGCCAGCTTCACCATTTAGATTCGAGAAGGTGCCGCCTGCTTCGCGCACGATTACATCGAGAGCTGCCATATCCCAAAGTGCCAATGAAGGTTCGGCTGCAATATCGACGGCGCCTTCGGCGACCAACATATGCGACCAGAAATCTCCATAGCCACGAGAACGAGTGCAGTCAGCAATCAATTTCTGAAACTTGGCAAGGCGTTCTTTCCAGCCTAGAAAATCGGAATAGGCAATTGAGGCGCTAGAAATTTCGGAAACTCCAGATACCGAAATCTTGCGCGGCGTACCGCCATTTAAAATTGTAAATGCGCCACTACCAACGCTGGCGTACCAGCGACGATTTAAGGCAGGAGCGCTAACTGCGCCCACAATTACTTTCTCACTGCCATCACTTTGGCGTTCAACTAAACCAATTAAGGTCGCCCAGGTTGGAACCCCACGCATAAAGTTTTTAGTGCCATCAATTGGGTCCATTACCCAATAACGATCAGCATCCTTATTCTCATTACCAAATTCTTCGCCGACCAACCCATCGGTTGGTCGCATAGTTGCTAAATGTTTACGCAGCGCTTTTTCAGTTGCTTGATCAGCATCAGTTACTGGCGTGTTATCGGGTTTAGTTGTGATTAGTAAATCTTGCGCCAAATATCGCACCATCGTTATTTCATCGGCGATTGCCGCCAGTTCGAGGGCGAGCTGTAAATCTGATTCCAGCGAGTATTTAGCGCTCATAATGAGCCTGATTCTATTGCTCGAGCTCGGCCTTCGGGGCATCTAAGAGTGATCGCAAACTAGCAACTCGTGCCGCACGCATCTCATCGACAACGCCATTTGGCGCAGCCCAGATATCTAACTGGCAACCAGCCCCATGATGAGCGCAATTGGTCATACAAGTTGCCGCGACTGGACTCAAATCTTCGAATGCCGCAACAATGCGATTGGGGTCTATGTGCGAAAGACCAAATGCGCGAATTCCGGGGGTATCAATAACCCAACCAACCGCACCCACATGAGCTGGTGAAAATAGGGGCAGTGCAACTGCACTTGATGAAGTGTGGCGACCGCGACCTGATACATCATTAATGACACCAGTTGCGCGATCAGCTTCAGGAACGATGGCATTTATCAGCGTTGATTTACCAACACCTGAGTGACCAACCAATACTGAAATTTTACCAGTGAGCATCTCATGCAATTTCTGCAGATCAGCT
>JBIILF010000154.1:0-2591 GCA_044232785.1 Candidatus Planktophila sp.
CTGCAGGTGTTATTCATACTGATTTCCAAAAAGGATTTATTAAGGCCGAAATCGTTGGGTTTGACGATCTCATGGCAGCAGGTTCCATGGCTGAAGCGAAAGCTAAAGGCAAAGTACGCATGGAAGGTAAGGAATATGTAATGGCCGACGGAGATGTAGTCGAGTTTCGCTTTAACGTTTGATTCATTTCTAAAATCTTTAACCTACACTCTGGCAATGAGATTTCGTCCGGAGATTGATGGTTTACGCGCTCTAGCGGTCACCCTAGTAATTCTCTGCCACCTACAAATCACTGGATTTAGCGGCGGCTATATCGGCGTAGATATCTTCTTTGTGATCTCTGGTTTTCTAATTACTAATCTTTTAATTAATGAGTATCAAGGCAATTTAGCCGGCGCAAACAGTGGCTGGATCTCATTTAGGAATTTCTATTTGCGGCGCATAAAGCGCATTGTGCCGATGGCGCTAACTGTAATTATTGCAGCCCTGATTTATGCCTACTTTAACTATAGCCAAGCTCGCTTTAGCCAAGTCAGAAATGATGCCATCTGGGCAAGTTTATTTGGCGCAAATATTCACTACATGCAAGAGTCGCTTAATTATTTACAAAAAGCTCAAGCGCCATCTTTATTGCAGCATTATTGGTCGCTCGCAGTTGAAGAGCAGTTCTACTTAATTTTCCCGGCTTTCTTCTTGCTTGTTTCGCGGGTCAAAATCAAGGCAAAGTCTTGGCTAGTTGCACCACTTGTTGCGGTCTCACTGGTTTCGCTTGCTTCACTGGTAAGTGCGATCACTACAGCTAGCCCAACACAATCATATTTTTCTAGTTTTGATCGTGCTTATGAACTAGGTATCGGCGCAATCTTGGCACTGGCTCTATCCCTTCGAAAATTTAACCTAACTAGCACTTTAAGTAATTTACTTTCGATTGCCGGCATTGCCCTTATTGCATTTTCAGTACTTAGTTTTGATGCTTCCTCCAGATTTCCAGGGTCAAGCGCTCTTGTGCCAACGCTTGGAACTGCGCTAATTCTTTTTAGCGAAATTAACTCAGCACAACTATCAGTTGTCGGAAAAACATTTGCCAGAAAACCACTTGTCTATCTTGGAAAATTATCGTATTCAATTTACCTGTGGCACTGGCTGGTAATGATTATCGTCAGAGAGCAGATTTCCGGGTCACCATTGCTTATCAATACCTTGATCATCACTGCGACTCTGCTGCTTTCACTCATTGGCTATAAGTTAATTGAGCACCCAATTCGCAAACTGCCGATCCCGGTTAGTTTTACGCAGCCAATTGCGATCTCGGCTAGAAGCAAAGTCATTTCATTTGCTGCATCAGCTACGGTAATTGCACTGGTATTTGCAGTTGCAACGGGCCGTATTGATCTTGGCTCTACCGAAGAAGTGATAACTGCGCCAGTCATTCAAAGCACTCCTGCGCCTACTGAAACAACTATTGAAACACCCTCACCAAGTGCCAGTGCCAGTGCCAGTGCCAGTGCATCTGCCGAGCTGAGTATCGAGCCTTCAGCGACTGCTTCACCAAGTGTGCAACCAACGCCCACAGCCAAAGCGCTTTCTTACACTGAATTACTTGATGCCTTTAAGGAGAAAGTAAGCGCAGGAAATATGTTGAATTCGGTGCCAGTAAATATGTCACCAACGGTTTCGCAATTAACGCCTCTTCGCGATCGGCAATGGCGAAACTGTATGGACGTTGCGATCCGTGCAATCACTTGTGAGTTTGGAAATAAAGCTGCCGATAAAACTGCAGTAATTTTAGGTGACTCATACGCACTCGCTGTTTACAACACAATTCTTGGCGCTCTCGATCTTTCCAAGTGGCATGTGATTGCGCTAAATATGCGCGAATGTATGGTTGCTGATGTGGTGCCATTTAATTGGGGCGAAGCTGGTGGTGTAAGAGCAGAATGTGCACCACATCGCGAATGGACATTTAATTATCTGCAGGAAATCAAACCAGATCTAGTTTTCTTATCTGATCAGCCAAATCACCCAATCGCCAATGGTGATAAAGACTCTGGTGATGCTCATGACCAACTTTGGGAAGAAGGGCTGCAACGGTCTATGCAAACATTGGGCAAACTCAATTCAAAGATTGTTTATTTAGGCATTCCTGTTTCGGGCGGGGGAACCTCATTAATATATTGCACAAATGCACAAGGTGAGTTGAAGAAAGATTGCTTCGGTTCAATCTCATTTAATCGTAATTATGTAGTTGCTCAGAAATATGCGACCGAAGCCGTGGGCGGCTTATTTATTGATCTAAAGGGCTGGATCTGCGACCTTGGCACCTGCCCACCAATTATTGATAACACTCCGGTCTTCTATGATGGCGCCCATTTCTCAGAAGCTTTTGCGACAAAGATGGCGCCACTTTTATCGGCACTTTTAAGAGAAGAAAGAATCATTAATTAATCTGCAATAAGACACTCACAAATAAGCAACGATTAGTCCATATTCAAGGGAAAAGGTAAGATTTAGCCTGTGCGGCTGAGGGAATTGGCCTCTGCAAGACCAAATCGTTGGATAGAGGCAAGGCCTTAAATTGGGCTGGCTTCCTA
>JBIILF010000155.1:0-2579 GCA_044232785.1 Candidatus Planktophila sp.
AAGTTATTTGGCGAGTATCCGCAATAGGTGGCTTAACTGCACGCGATCTGCCATATGCCCTTGATCTAGAGAATAGGTGTGTGAGATTTAATAGCAATGGAAGTTGTGCCACTTATGCAACTAGAGCTTCGGTGACACTTTGGGCCGAAACTTTCTTAGGAATTCTCAGCGAGAAACTCGGCCGCAAACCAATTTTCTATTCATACCCAAGCTTTCTAGAAGGTTCAATGAATAAGAGCGCCAAACTTAGTAAATACCCACTTTGGCTTGCCCAATATGCAATCAACCCATTCGATCCGATTAATCAACCTGGGCTAAAGCCAGCTGGTTGCTATGTGCATTCTTGGACTTCCAGTGCCTGCCAATCTCAATGGATTATTTGGCAATACTCATCGTGTGGCATTGGATCAAAATACGGAGTTCCTAGTGCGCGAGTTGATTTAAATGTATTCCGAGGAACTGCGCAGGATTTCCTGGCTTTAAATTCTGGAACTTGGGTACCAGAGCTAGTTGATTTAATGCCAATCAATGAAATGACCAGCATGATAATTTCGAAACAGCGAGCAACAGATACCAGTAAAGCAGTAACTTTCGATGTTGGCGTAAATCGACCTGACGGTACTCCCGCTGTAACCGGAACAGTGCGCTTTGCCTATGATCCACTCTCAATTGATAAGCCCAAACTAACTCAAACAGTTACTCGAGCGGCAAGTGGGTTATGGACTCTTTCTATTAAAGGTTTCACAGCTGGCAGTTGGGTCGGTTCGATTGTATTTTCAGATGAAACCAAGACTCATGCAACGACGAAACTCCCAGTGACTTTCGATCTCTTGCAAGGGCCAGCTATTACACCAAAACCAACCCCTACTAAGAGCGCTAGGCCAACAACAGATGGTTGCAGGAATCAAATTAAGAATTAGAGTTGCCACATGAGCGAAGCTTTCATTGGCAGTCTCGATCAAGGCACCAGCAGCACTCGCTTCATGATTTTTGATCACAGTGGAAAAGTAATTGGGCAACACCAGTTAGAACATCGCCAGATCATGGCGAAAGCAGGCTGGGTCGAACATGATGCAACTGAAATCTGGGCCCGAACTCAGGAAGTAATTACTGGCGCTCTTAAGCAGGCCGGGATTCTCGGATCGCAGTTAAAGGCAATCGGAATAACTAACCAACGCGAAACCACCGTAGCCTGGGATAGCAAAACTGGCTTACCGCTGGCTAACGCAATTGTTTGGCAAGATACCCGAACAGCCCAATATTTAAATGGTTTTAGCGAGCAAGTTAAATCAGAGATTAGCCACAAAACTGGCTTAGCTATTGCCCCATATTTCTCAGCTAGCAAAATGAACTGGTTGCTTACCAATATTCCAGCGATCAAGAGTTCAATTGATGCGGGCACTGCTCGGTTCGGCACTATTGATTCTTGGTTACTTTGGAATCTATCTGGTGGGATTAATGGTGGCGTTCATCTAACTGATGTAACAAATGCTAGCCGCACCATGCTGATGGATTTGGAAAGATTGACTTGGGATTCTAAGTTGCTCGAAATCTTTGAAATACCAATCGAGGCACTGCCAGAAATTCGTTCCTCAGCTGAAATCTTTGCGCTAACTGATCCACATGGTCCATTCGGAACTGCAGTTCCGATTGCTGGAATTTTAGGTGATCAACAAGCGGCGATGGTTGGCCAACTTTGTTTTGAACGTGGCGACTCTAAAACTACTTATGGCACTGGCAACTTTGCTTTGCTAAATACTGGCACTGAGATTGTTCGCTCTAAAAATGGATTGCTCACTACTGTTTGCTTTAAATTTGGTGATGAACCTGCGCAGTATGCACTTGAGGGTTCGGTTGCAGTAACTGGTTCGGCAATTCAATGGTTACGCGATCAACTTGGGATTATTTCGCATGCAAGTGAAATCGAGAACTTGGCTGCTTCGGTGCCAGATACCGATGGCGTTTACTTTGTGCCTGCTTTTTCAGGTTTATTTGCACCACATTGGCGAAGTGATGCGCGAGGCGTAATTGTTGGCTTAACCCGAGCCGCAACCAAAGCACATTTAGCTAGAGCTGCCCTAGAAGCTATCTGTTATCAGACTCGTGAAATCATGGATGCGATGTCAGCCGATAGTGGTGTTGTGTTAACCCAAATGCGCGTTGATGGTGGAATTACTAATAATTCACTTTGCATGCAGATGCAGGCCGATATTTTAGGGATTGATATCTCGCGGCCAGTTATTGCCGAAACAACTGCACTCGGCGCCGCTTATGCAGCAGGGCTTACTGTTGGATTTTGGAAAGATCGTGGCGAGATTTCAGGTCAATGGAAAGAGTTATATCGCTGGTCCCCTACGACTTCACCTGCTGATCGTGAAAAAGGCTTTGCAAACTGGCGCAAGGCGATTGATCGAACCCTGAATTGGGCACAGTAGACTTCGGTTCATCATGAGCGTAGCAAAATTGCCAGCGGGTATTACGCGCACCGATCGCCAAATGGCTGATGGTCGAACAATTCGTTACTACGACAGCAACGGGCAAAGCCGTCTCGCGCAAGATAAGCGCCCGGCTGAAGCACA